>JBFEOQ010000053.1:0-10225 GCA_041550515.1 Thermoplasmatota archaeon
ATATTTAATGAATAATTTTCTAAATAATAACTATCTTATTGTTTAAAATGTTATAATATTTATACTTTACGAAAGAATTATGTTAACATAAAACATATTATATGTTTAGGGAGAGTGGAAAATTTATGAAAAAAATAAACCTTTTCGGGTGTATATTAGTACTTATGCTTGTAACTATATCAGCTTTTCCATCTGTTATCTCTGAAGGAAAAATCATCTATGTTGATGATGACGGAGATGCAGATTATACCAGTATCCAGGATGCTATTGATGCTGCATCAGATGGAGATACAATTTATGTCTACAGCGGAACCTATTATGAAAATGTAAAAATTAATATATCAATTGTTCTACAAGGAGAAAACAAAAAAAGCACGATAATTGATGCAGGTGGAAACAGAGATGCAATATATGTAACTGCAGATAACGTAAAAATCACAGGATTTACTGTTATTAATTCAGGTCCTTACTGGCCTAATTCAGGAATATCACTTAATCGAAATGAACAGTGTGTTGTTACTGAAAATATAGTCAACAATTGCTTTATTGGTATTCATGCATTTATAACATCTGACATTACAATTAGTAAAAATACTGTTACTAATAGCGAGTTTGGCATTCGTATCCAAAAAACTAAATTCAGTACTATCGCAAGAAATACTATGCAAGACAATGAAATAGGAATGGAACTAAATGCTGCATACAACAATGAAATCATAGAAAACAATTTCATAAATAATGAAAGGCAAGTATATTTCCAAATTGTAATCCTAAATAAAATTGATAGCAACTATTGGGAACCTTCGATAAATATTTTACCAAAATTCATGTTTGGAATTTTATTTTTCATAATTCCAGGTTTTCTTTTTGATTGGAATCCAGCAAGTGAACCATACGATATAGATTAGTATTTCTTTCTCTCTTTTTTTCTTTTAATTATTTATTGTTCAAAAGACTTATTTATTGTGCAGAACAACCAAAATTTACCAACCAATATTTGAACAGAACACAAAATAAGCTTTGCACAAATAATAGATAAAAAATAGTATTTTTTGTGCAAAAGTGTTTATTTGTGCAAAGGCGCAATGGGCAGCTTTGCCCTTAAAAAAGCTTTTGACTCGAAAATATCATTTTTGACTCTAAAATAGATATATTAGCAGAAATTATTTTATACCACCTCTTATACATTGATTCAGAAAAAAAATAAAAATTTTTAGGATAGAAATGGATATACAACCAAGTGAAGAAATGTTAAGAGGTAAAAAATTTTACAAAATATTTTCTTTTTGTATAATTATTTTATTACTTATAACTTCGTTGTTAGGTTGTTTTGAAAAATCAGACAAAGACAAGGGTATTGAAAAAACAGTAAAAGATGAATTAACAGTTGCTTTTTTTGACAATGATTTTCTCTATCCTTTTAGTTCAACTGGGCTAAATTCACTTACTATATCACCAAACATCTTTAATGGATTAGTTGAATTTGATAAGGACTATAGAATAATTCCAGCTCTATCGGAATCATGGTATAACCCTGATTATTATACATGGAGATTTTTTTTAAGGAAAAACGTCAAATTTCATAATGATTATAATTTTACCGCTAAAGATGTCAAATTCTCAATTGATGAAATTTATCAAAGTTATAACTCCTTTATTGAAGAAGTAATCATTATTGATAATTACACAATCGATATTAAAACAATTAAACCATATCCAACACTAATGCTAAAGCTTGCTCAAAATTTTGTTGTTTTTTCAAAAGATCATCTTGAGGAAACCGAAGATGATTGGCCAATAGGTACTGGTGCATATAAATTATTAGAATATGTTGAAAATAATTATACTAAGCTTGAAAGATTTGACAAATATTGGAAAGGTAAACCTAAAATTAAATCTGTAATTTTAAAACTTATAGAAGATGATGAAGAAAGAATTACAAAACTTGTTTCAGGAGAGATTGATATTGCCGAATATAATGTAAATGAGTCTATCAATGATATATTAAATTATGAAAATATTAAATTGCTTAAATTTCCTCCTTTATCGACGTATATTATTGGTTTTGATTTAAGACAAAACGGTAGTTATGCTTTTGCAGATGGTAAAAATCCAACTGCAGATGTACGTGTTAGACGAGCAATATATCATGGCATTGACATAGAACCTCTTATAAATGGACCTTTTCAAGGATTAGCAGTTCCTGCTTCTCAGTTTATCACTTCTTATATTTTGGGATATAATCCAGAGATCCAAAGACTTACTTATAATGTAACTAAAGCTAAAGAACTTTTAGAACAAGCAGGATATGGAGATGGATTTGATATTGAGCTTGATTGTATTACTGAAATGTTTGACTATAACCTTGAAAACTGCAATTTAATTTCAGAGCAACTTTCAAAAATTGGGATTAATGTAACTGTTAATGGTATGTCAATGGAGGAGTTTAATAATAAAGTAGTTTTGGAAAAAAATACATCACTTTGGTTGATTGGATGGGATACTATGTCTGTTGATGGTGGAGTTTATTATGATTATCTCATTAGGTCTGAAGGTGAGAATTATTTAGGATATTTAAATAGTGGACACTATTCTAATCCTGAGGTCGATAGATTAGGAGAAGAAGCATCTTCTGAGATGGATTATAAAAAAAGATTAAATCTATTAAAGGAAGGATTTAGAATTGCAATTGTTGATGATGTAATTGTTGTACCACTTTTTTCCCAAGAACTATTTGTATTTGCTAATAATAGTGTTGATTTTCAGCCAAGAGCAGATTTAAAATATTTAGTAGAAGATATTAAATTTTCATGAAGTAAAATATCTCTATGAGTTGGTAAGAATATGATTCTCGTATGATCTACACTATAATCCTTTATGTAATAGAGAGTTTGATTTAACAAATTATTTTTCGTTAATTGTTAGTTTTTTTATTAATCAGCTTTGCACAAATAATACCAAAAAACACCGATTTTTTGTGCAGAATTAGTATTTTTAGTGCAAAACTGATTTTACGTGCAAAGCCATTGATTGGAAAAAAATTATTAATTGCAATTAAAGAAAATGAATCAGATCCAAAATTGAGGTTTGGAACTCCTCTTGGAAAATAAAAATATTTTTATTGTGCAATATAGGTATTTAATGTGCAAAACAATTATTAGCATAGATTATTGTGCAAAGCCCCTCATTGGTTTGCATTTTGGGAAAATCTGAAGGTTCTACTATAACCATATAACATAGTTTACAATATTCATATATAGTAGCATCAGACCGAATGGTCTTTTCACAGATTTGACATTTCATTTCCTCACCATTCTGATTCATTTTCATTCCTTATCCAAATTACAATATTCCTACTTTTATTGTTTATTTAGAGTATGTATAACTTCTGTGTTAATATTGATTAATATCAATCTTGTATCATTATCAGAAAAAATATAATCATAAAATTCTTGTATATACCCTCCAGCGTATCTATTTAAAATAATAAATTTACCATCTTCTAACTTATATTCATTACCAAAAAAGCCATTTACATCACCATTAGAATAAAATACAAAAGGGGAATCAATTCCTTTCATAATCCATGTACCAACAAAACGTTGCTCTTCACTACTTAGACTCTGACTCTCAAAACACCCACTAAGAATAATACCAACAAATACCACAGATAGTACACAAATAAAAAGAAAATTATTCGTTTTTATTCCTCATTTTTTTCATATCATTTTTTATTTCCAAATATTCCTCTCGTGTGATTTCACCTTTCGCATAACGCTCATCAATTATCTTATCAGCATTATTAATAGCCTCCCTAGTCTCAGTTTTTTCACCAAGCATAACCAGATAACCAATTAAAAATAATAGACCAATCCAAGGAAGAATCACGAGAATAAACCAAAGTAAACCATTTTTTTTCCTCTTTTCAGCATCTTTATAGGCAAAAAAAGCTAATATAAATTGAATAACCCATACTCCAATCCACCAGAAACCCATGTATGGTATATTCCACCAATCCATCATATGATGACCCCAATCCATCATATGCCAACCGTTACCATTTAAGACGATAAATGGAAAAACAGCGGGAAAACCATTTAAAAATTTTATTAACAAATCATCATCCTCCTAATTTATTGAATTAATTACATCTCCAAGTTTTTTTTCAATTTTTTCTGCAATTTCTCTCAATTCCTCGTTATCTATCATACCCATTGCAACAGTCGGTTTAATAATCGAAATTATTGTCTTATTTCCTTTTTTATAAACGATTACATTACAAGGAAGCATTAAACCGATGTTTTCTTCAGAAAGAATAGCTTTATGTGCACTTGATGGGTTACAAGCACCAAGTATCACATATTTTTTAAATTCAATACCAAGTTTTTCTCTAAATTTATCCTGGACATCTATTTTTGTTAAAATTCCAAAACCTTCTTTTTTTAATTCCTCTGTAACTTTTCTAACTGCTTCTTCAAGAGATATTTCAACCTCCTTAATAAACCCATAATTTAACATTCTAAATCTCCCCTTTTTAGGAACATTTCCAAATTAATTATACAATCATTTTTTCAAATTTCATTTTATAAGATATATTACATGTCAATATATTTCTCAGGATTTTCATCAAATAATTTCTTACAGCCAGGTGCACAAAAGAAATATTTCTTGCCTTTATACTCTGAAAAATATTGTGCAGTACTCTCATCAACCGTCATCTTACATATAGGATCTATAGCCAAATTATTTTTCACCTCCTTTCTATTTATTTCAATTTTGCAAATTTAAGTGTCGCAGCATTAGTCACTACAGATAGAGAACTTGCGGACATTGCCGCAGCAGCAATAATAGGATTTAAAAATCCTAAAGCAGCAATAGGAATCGCACCAGTATTATAACCAAGTGCCCAAAACAGGTTTTGCTTAATCTTCCTCATCGTAAGTTTACTCAGTTTAATCGCCTTCACTACATCCATAATATCATCTTTAATCAGTACAATACCTCCTGTTTCCTTTGCCACATCTGATCCACTACCCAAAGCAATGCCAATATCTGCCTGAGCGAGAGCAGGAGCATCATTGATCCCATCTCCAACCATTGCAACAACCTTTCCTTCACCTTGAAGATCTTTGATAACTTTCGCTTTTTCACCAGGTAAAACATTAGCAATAACTCTATCAATCCCCACCTTTTTTGCCACAGCATTAGCTGTGATTTCATTGTCCCCAGTGAGCATTGCGGTTTCAATTCCAATTTTCTTCAACTCAGATATAGCCTCATCGGAGTTTGCCTTGATTGTATCTGCAACAGCAACGATTGCAGAAATATTACCCTCTACAGCAAGAATCATAGCAGTCTTTCCATTATTCTCAAGTTCCTTAATAGTGTTTTCAATTTCATCTGTTCCTATCCCATTTTTCTTCATAAGTCTTCTATTACCCAATAGAACTATCTTTTTCTTAAAAATCACTTTGATACCATGACCTGGGATAGCCTCAAAGCCCGATGGATTAGGAATATCCAAACTCTTTTGTATAGCACCATTCACGATGGCTTCACCTAATGGATGCTCTGATCCTTTCTCAGCCATAGCTGCATATATCAACGCTTCATCTTCTGAAAATTTACTAGTAGTTATAATATCTGTAAGTTCAGGCTCCCCCTTCGTTAAAGTACCAGTTTTATCAAATACAACAGTATTGATTTGTCTCGCTCTCTCAAGATGTTCACCACCTCTTATTAAAATCCCTGCCTCAGCGCCCTTACCAACTCCTACCATCAAAGCAGTTGGTGTTGCAATACCTAAAGCACATGGACATGAAATAATCAACACCGCAACAAAAAACAACACAGCATTCGTCCAAGTACCAACAATATTCCAAGCGACAAATGTTAAAATACCTGCAAGTATAACCGCTGGCACAAAATACTCTGCAACCTTATCAGCATATCTTTGTATCGGCGCGCTTGAAACTTGAGCCTCCTCAACCATTTTGACAATCTGCATCAACATAGTTTCCTTGCCAACTTTTGATACCTTGAACTTAAATGACCCGAGTTTGTTAATTGTACCACCAATGATTTCATCACCTGATTTCTTTTCCACAGGGATGCTTTCACCAGTGAGCATCTTTTCATCCACCGAAGATACTCCATCGATAACCACACCATCAGAGGCTATCTGCTCTCCAGGTTTAACAATAACAATATCCCCTATCATTAACTTTTCAACCGGTATCTCGACTTCTCTATTGTTCTTGAGTATTGTCGCAGTCATGGGTTTCAAGTCAAGCAATTTTTTAACCGCAGCAGAACTCTTTCTTTTTACTACATCCTCCATATATTTACCAAGAAGGATAAAAGCAATAATCACCGCAGCTGTGTCAAAATAAACCTCGCTTTGTATCCCTGGAAAAACATCAATAAATTGATCAATTACAATCACAGCACTATAAATATACGCTGTCAAAGTACCTATACTGATTAATAAATCCATGTTTGCTCTGCGATGTTTAATAGCCCTAGCAGCACCAATGTAGAAACTCTTACCACCTATGAATATAATAGGTGTTGTAAGAATAAACATCCAAATCCCGCCGTTAAACCATGGCAAAAAATCAAATGGCACCCACTCTATGATGGTGACACCTGCAGCTAAACCAATGAATAACCCCAATCTGAATACACCTACTAAAACTACTCCGACAATTGCAACTGATACTCGCTTCTTCATATCCTGTAATTCTTTCTCTGGATCTTCGAAAGTTTTAGCACAACTTTCCATGCAGAAATAGTACTTCCTACCACCTATTTGCCTTGAAATTGCCTTCCTCTTGTCGACCTTCATACCACAAACAGGATCAATCGCTGCATATTCATCTGATACTTTACCTTCCTCTGGCATACCTGAAAATCTTTTTTTGGTTTTCTTTTCTACCGCTTTTAATCCTTTTTCTTTTACAGATTTTTCGAATGAATCCGCACAAACCTGGGAACAGAAATAAAATGATTTACCTTCAATCTCTCTTTTTATACCAGTTTTTTTATCTACTTTCATACCGCAAACAGGGTCAATAGCTATGTCTTCATCATTGATCTCCTCCTGCTTAGAGATTTCCATCATCTCTGGCTTACTATCAAAAGATTCATAACCTGTTTTTCTAATGGTTTCTTTTATACCTTTTATGTTTATTAGCTTAGAGTCATATTTAACAAATGCAGTTTTATCAATAATATTTACTCCTATAAAATTAATCCCATCGATTTTTTTTAGGGCCTTTTCTATGCTTTGAACGCAAGATGTACATGTCATTCCTTTAATGTGTAGTTTTACTTCTTTTTTCATTATATCATAATTATATATCGATTCTATTCTATTTTATTATCTATTTACAAATTTAAAAAATATATGAGAAAATTTTGACAATCGTAAATTTTAAAACAGAATATGTGATAAAGTTATATAATGAATTTGGATTCAATAGATATAAAAATAATGGAAATCCTGCAAAAAGATGGCAGAGCATCTTTCAGAGAAATTGCAAAGGAACTAGGAATCACCACTCCGACTGTAAGTAAAAAAGTGGAAACATTTCAAAAACTAGGTTTACTCAAAGGTTTTTCTGCAAATTTAGATGCAGAAAAATTGGATCAGATTACTATTTTACTACATATTAAGTGTAAACCATCGGATACAAAAAAACTTCTGGATCAATTAAAAAAAATAGAAAATGTAAGAGAGCTTTATGCCATTGATGGTTCTAGGATATATGCTAAGGTTACTATAATAGATAGATTAAATGATTTTTTAACTGGTTTGGGAAAAATAAAGGAGATTATAGATTATGAATATCATACTATTACGGAAACGGTTAATGAAAAACCAAGAGCTGTTCTGATTTCTAATTTGAAGCTAATTATTCCTTGCTATTATTGTAAGAAACTTATAAAAGATGAACCTGTAAAAATTAAATTGGATGGTAGAAACCATTATCTTTGTTGTAATACATGTGTTGAAAGATATATAGAAAAATATAAAAAATTGAAGGAAGGTAAAAGCGAGTAATATTAGTTTTTTCCCTTACCTTTTCTTTTAAATCAATAAGTTATATTAATATTATAACCAAAAAAAAAAAAATAAGTTAATCTTAGAAAATCTTAAAAAAACAAATAGGTTATGATCTAAATATATGGTTCAAAAAGATAAATCAATTGATGCTGATAAATTTGCTAATTCTTGGTTGATTTTTTCTTCTTCTCTATTGGTAATATTTTTAGTTTTATATTATACTATAAAAAATGATTTTTGGGGAGGATTAATAGCTTTTTTTATTAGTACGTTTATAGTAATTGTTTATTGTTTGTTTTCTAGTTTTAAAAATAAAGATAAAAAAAAGGTTTGAAATTTAGTTTATAATTTCGGCGTTATAATAGCAGAAAGTGGTGAGATAACCCCCTTTGTTACCCACCCAATACAGGTGTCTTAATATCAATTTACAATAAAATGGCTATTATTAATATTCTAAATATTTATTGTGCAAAATAGGCATTTAATATGCAAAAGAAACATTAGCACGGTTTATTGTGCAAAGCCCCAATAATAGGCTTTGCACCCAAAGTATTATTTTTGCACCTCGGTCAAAATAACAAGAAGAATGAGGCATTATGTATAAATATTGTTTTTAATTTCTAAAAATTAAATATATTTGATTGTTCATATCCCAAATATTAACCGAAAAAAAATAATATATTATAATAGGTAATAATAGAATGAAAGTTGGAAAATTCTCTGAAAAAGATGTTCTTAATTTAGCTAAAAAAGCATATAATGAAGGAGAACCACAATTTGAAATTGTAACTAATAAATGTGCCTTATTAGTTATTGATATGCAAGATGAATTTGTGAAACCTCATTGGTCCCCAGATTGGGTACCAGAAGCCACAATCGTTCCAACAATGAAAAACTTTCTAAAAATTGTAGGTAGAAATTTTTAATTGATTGCTGTTTATTTAGATCTGAAATGTAGTGTTTAGTATGTGTCAAGACAAAATCATAGGTGGTGTTCTCATCTATGGCTAGTAAGATCCACTCAGTTTTATACCCTTTCTTGGAGACAGTACAATTCTTCAAACAGAAGCAAATTGGTATGTTATTGACATTATAATATCCAGAAGAATCTGTATAATCTTCTTCATATGTCTCATGAAAGTAGACTCGTACCCTTGCTCCCTCTATTGGGTTCATGGAGTTATTGTTGACATACCCAGATAAACTACCGTTATATCCTATAGAATGTGTCAAAACAAAGTCGTAAGTAGTATTCTCCTCTATGGCTAGTGAGATCCACTCAGTTGTATATCCTGATTTTGATGCAGTAGTATTCTTAAAACAAAAACATATCGGAATATTCGTAACATGATAATATCCAGAAGAATCTGTATAATCTTCTTCATATGTCTCATGAAAATACACCCGTACAAGCGCTCCCTTTATAGGATTCATTAAAGTATTGTTGACATAGCCTGATAAACTACCTTTATTGATACTTGATGTTTCTTTAACTGATTCAGAAGTTGTTAAAAAGGATACATTCTCCACTATATCTCCTAACATAGTAGGGGTTAGACTTGTTCCAATAAATAATATGATTACAGCAAAAATAATCTTTCTTTTAAGTAAAATATTTTTACTCATTATTCTCTCCAAAATATACTAAGAGGAATCGGCTATTAAAAACTATTTATAATGATTTTGAAAAAAATAAGAAATTTATTATCAATATTTTATTTTTGTAAAAAGTAATGAAAAAATTACACGTAAAAATAAGACTTTACAGGCAAAAACCTGAGATTACGGGCAAATATTCCAATTGTGCTTAGGCATATCAACAGCGTTACAACTAAAACAAATATTTTTCTTCCAATCATATTTTTTCCTCCCACGCTTATTCATAAAAAAATCATTTATAAACATTTTGTTACTTCTTTTATGTTTTTACACAATAATGTTGCTATTCGAAAGATTTTTATTATACTATATATATTTTGTTTATAGGGGGAGTAAAAATATGAAAAAAATTATACTTATATTTATTGTCGTTCTCCTCATTTGTCCCATAGCTAATTCCTCAGTATTACTTAAGATTCCTCAAACTTCTAATAATAACGGTGGTCTAATGGATAGCGCTTGGCCAATGTTTCAACATGATAACAAACATACTGGTCG
>JBFEOQ010000054.1:0-10079 GCA_041550515.1 Thermoplasmatota archaeon
CGAAGAAGAAATTATTAGATGTTTATCCTCTCAAAATTGGATCTCTTTCTAATCCTTTAGATTTACCTTGGATTGTCAGCACGGATATTTTTCCAAACATTTCTAAAGCGGCTATTAGCGATAATATTGATATGATCCTTTTAGAAACAGATTCACCCATGCATTGGGACGAAGAAAGGTTCAAGATATATTATAAAAATCTAAAAATAATAAATAATAATTGGGGGATAAACCTATTGGTACATAAAAAACTATTAGCTTTAATACTAGTAGTATTCTTAATAAGTATAGTCTTAATGCCAACTAGTAAACCAATTGATAAGGAAAGCCCCTGGTATGAAAAATTTTTCACTTGGTCTTATAGACAAAAAATAAAAATACCATATAATACAACTCTAGATATTGCAAGTTTTAAACCAGTAGATCTAACTATTAAATTTGAAAATCCTTGTTGGGCTAAAGATACTTATAATCATTCTATACGAGTTGTTTATCAAAATAAAGATGAATTTAATGAGCTTGAATCACAGATATATGATCTGAATTACTCCAGCGAAAATATTATCACTTCATGTAATCTAATTTTCTTAATACCTGAAAACGCAAATGGAAACGAAGAATATTATATTTATTATGATTACAGTGAAAAAGAAAAAGTAGATTATATAGATCATGTTAGTGTTGAAGAATCATATTATAGATATGAACCCCTAGCAGGGGTATTTTTTGAATCATGGTATTATCTTGTGATTCAAGATAGTTCTATTATCTATACTGTTTCACAAAAAGGTAAAGCATTAAGTGATCCTATCTCACAACAAGTTATGAAAATTAAAAATTCAACAGATATTATTAAAACTAACTCTGGTGAACAAACAGTTTCATTTAACTTTGTTTATTGGTGGTTTAAAAACAATTGTTGGACTAATATATTAAGTTCAGAAAAACTTGTGTCAAAAAAGATAATTTATGACGGAAATTTAATGGTTAAATTTTTAATAATAAGTCAATCTAATGATGGTTCTATTCAATCCAGTGTATTTTATACATATTATTTTTCCCCAGATAAAAATACTAGTATTTATACAAATGTTAAACATGAGGTTTTAAAACATCCGCTCCCTATAGGTAATAAAACCGATGTTTCTTTTTTTATTTTTAACTGTGGAGAAGTAAAAAGTAGTATAATTGATGAACTTAACTTTGGCGAAATTCCTAGATATATGCATTTTTATAGTCAAGATGAGCGAATAGTTCAGTATAAATTAGATCAAAATCCTGAAAATATTGATTGGCAAATGATTATTGGTAGAGAGGATGATTATGATTTAGGCTCTTCTCCATGGGTATCTATAGATTATGGATTGACAGGTAAAGCACATGGTATAATATTTGATTCAGCAGAAGTTGTGAAATCTGGAGAAAATGAACGAAATGGAATAGAACTTCAAATACATCAAGCAAATAATATAAAATTACCAGGAATTGATGCTAAATCTCTATATATTTATCTTATGAGGAATAGTTATGAAAAAAATGAAGATTTTGATAATGAATTACCTAAAAACTATGTTGTTAACTTTAATGCAGAATTATTTTCAACAGAAGAAGGGGGTTTTAAAGCTGTTGAAAAAGAAGCAAATTTATACAAATCTTTTATAAATTATCAACCAGAAACTGACAATATTCTTCCAGATGATGATGGGAAAAATATTGAAGAATATAAAATTACTATATATCCACATTTAAATCCCTCTTCATTTTTAAAAATTATAAGTTCTACACTTTTACTTAAAAATACTTACGTAAAAGTAGAGTTATATAAAGATGGAATTTTAAAAGGAGATATTCGAGCTGGACGGGTTAGTTTTACAGAAGATTACCTGATTGATTGGGCAAATACTACATTTTTTAAAAAGGCAATCTTTCCAAATCAAAATCCAGGAGTTTATTTAATAAAAATATATTTAGAAAATCTTTTTTTAAAAGAAAGAGAATTTGTAGGTTACAGCATAATTGATTTAAAAGATAATACAACTGTTCATATTCTTTGTAAATCTGAATGTAATGTAAATTTAAAAGTTCATGATCAATATAATAAGGATATTAAAGATATTGAAGCAGAGATTTTAATTAATAATATTACTGTTCTTAAAACAACTAGTGACTCAAATGGATACATATCATTTAGTTTACCTCACAGCACATCTGAAGTTTATACATTAAGACTTCTCTATAAAGGTTTTTTACTTATTCAAGAAGAAATAAAATTTGGAATTCGTAATTTGTTTATTACATATAAAAAGAGTTTTAATTTTAGTTTATACAATTTTACCATATATATAAAAGATAATGATGATAAAAAAATTGACTTAGCTTTTGATGTTTCATTGACAAGTCAAAATATGTTAAATCCAATTTATATAACGCCAGATAATACTTCAAATAATGCTTATATTTTTAAAAATTTACCATCTTCTGATTACAATCTAATATTAAAATACAACACGTTAGAATTTGAAGAAAAAATTAGTATACAAAAAAATGAAATTAAAACTATCATACTTTATAAAATAAATTTAATACTAGAGGATTTATGGGGTCTAACACCAGGTACTAATCTAGATATTATTTTAAAATGTAAAGATTTCAAAAAACCTATAAACATATATTTGTCAAATATATCAAGTGAATCATTAAATATCCCTTTACTTTACCCCGGAAATTATACTATTGATATATATTACGGAAATTTAGTATTTGAACAAAATTTTAAAATACCTAATAATAATTTATCTGAAACAATAATCTTTCCAGTGACATATAATGCAACTACTAAATTTTATGATTTACAAGGAAACATATTTTCAAATGGTTTTATTGTTTTAAATAGAAATAGTAAAAATAAAACAATTGACATCAATAGCGATGGTAATGTTTTTATAAATTTACCACCTGGAATCTATGATTTAGAAGCCTTTGAAAATCAAAGATCAATATGTAATAGAAAAATTGAAATTTTATCTGATAAAAACATAGATATTGTTACGGATAGTTATTCACCTAGCTTAATTGTATATATTGTATTTATAATAGTTTTATTAATTAGTTTTAGTATATTTTCACTAAAAAAGAAGAGTTACTTACATTTTTTAAAAGCCATAATAATATTTCTTGCATTAACTAGTATTGTATTACCTTGGTGGATTATTAACTGCAATGTTGAAGAATCACATATTCAAAGTTCTACTAATTTATATATATACAATGCAAAAATGATTACATTTACTAAAACACAAAATATCTCTGCAGGGTATTTTTCAACATCAGCTGAAAACTTTAGTTTAGCTATAAATATTAGTTGTATATTTGTCATTATAGGTGTTTTTTTATTAGTTTTAAGCTTATTCTTAAAATACTTATATAAGAAAAAAATATTTTCTTTAATTTTAACTTTCCTAACAGTTATCGCTTTTTTATTAAGTTTGTCTATGTTTAGTTTTGCTATGTTTGAATTTTCAAATTCAACAGTTGGAAGTTTAAATGGTGAAGGAATACTTGATATAAATATAATCGGTGAAAATATGTTTAATCAAATTTTATGTAATTGGCACTTGAGCGGCGGATTCATTCTTATAACTTTGGTACTTTTATTAACAATAATTTGTTTAATTTTAGAAAAGAAAAAATAAATAAGATTGTTTTATTATTATCTTTTAAAGATTATAAGGTTTGGAGAACAACTTGACTGATAAAAATAAAACAATATACATTCTAATTATACTTTGGATAACTTTAGCTGCATTATTTTGTATTTGGGGAATGATTTCACTAATAACCTTAATTGATATTCCTGGATGGCGTGGTGAAGTTCCAATCTCATTTCAGGAACAATTTGATAATATAATTCCAATACTTTCTGTTGGTTATTTAACCTCAACTAGTATAGCTCTTGTTTTTTCTTCTGTATTTGTTATTGTTGCATATGGAATTTTTAGAAAGGATAATTGGGTTTGGTCTACAGGTTTAATATTTTCAACGATTTTCCTAGCAATTTTCGCGTTTTTACTTACAAGTTTTATGATAAACGCAGCAATTTTCAAAGATGAATTTTCAATAATTGGTTTAATAATTGTAATAACAGCTTTTTTGACAGATTTAGGTGTTATTTTCTTTCATACAAGACCAGCAACTAAAATGTATTTTGAACTAAATAATGAAAAATAAATAAATTATATAGTGATTTTAATTTCACTTAGCATCCTATTTATTATATATTTTGGTGCTTGTGATAGAAGATCTTTGTAATTAGAATCAGGTATAAGATTTGAATTACTCAGTTTTTCTGCAAGTTTTACATGTTTTTTTATTTCAGCTATATAATATTGTTTAATTTTATCTTGATTCTTTGCTAACGTTTTTTTAAGCTCACGTTTTTTTATTAAACCAATTTTTGGTTTTTTCTCAAGTCTATTTAGAAGCGGAATTATTACACTATTCAAAACTTCACCATTTTCAAGATCAACTAAATCATCTGCAAGTTGATATGCAAGACCAATTTCTCTACCATAATCTGAAAATACTTTAAGTATATCCCCAGTCATATTTGCTTCAATTGCTCCAACTTTACAAGCAGATGCAAAAAGACCTGCAGTTTTAAGATCAATTATTCTATTGTAAGCTTCAAATATTTGCTCTTTTGTAGATGTTTTTGTACTTAAACCATTTTTATTAAAGTCAACTTCATCTATCTCACCACTTACAACTCTATTCCAAGAATCAACATAAAGTTTTGCAACTTCCTTACCATGCGAAAGTGCAATATCAAAACCATGTGCTAACATTTGATGACCCATTAGAAGTGCTTTACTTACACCCTCCTTAACATGAAAAGCAGGTATACCCCGTCTTTCTATATCCTTATCAATTATGTCATCATGAACAAGACTCGCTCCATGTGCAAGCTCAATACTAACTGATGATTCAAGTGATTTATGATACATTGATGAAGACTCTAATCCTGCAGTACATGTTTTAAAAGATAATTGTGCAAGCAGTGAACGTAAACGCTTACCACCTCTTAGAGCATTTCTCATTTTTATATCAGGGATTTTATCATCTAATTTTTGTTCAACATGATGATAAGTTTTATTAAAAAAAGATTCTAAATCCAGAGATTTATTTTCCATTGTATTTTACCCCCACTAATTACAAATAAATGCAGATTTTTTTAAACTAATGACATGTATTATTATAATTATTAGTTTATAATGTTTTCGTATATAATATGTATATAATAGGAATTTCAGGTAAATAATTAATGTATTTTTAAGTTTTTGCTATTTTTAAAAGTAATTTTTTATAAAAAATTTAGCAATAATATATACCTCTGAACTTGTTTTACGTGATGCAGGCGGATTGAATTGTTTTACTATCTTAAACATAGATTTAATTTTATTTATTATAAATTCTAAATCTTCACCTTCAAAAATTTTACATAAAAAATTACCATCTTTTTTTAGAAAAATATTTGCTATTTTTAAAGCTTGTTCACATAAAAAAACACTACGAGCTTGATCAACACTATAGTTACCTGATATGTTTGGACTCATATCAGAAATAATAACATCTACCTCTCTATTTCCAATAACATGTCTTAATCTATTTATTGATTCTTCTTTTGTAATATCACCTCGTAAAAAAACAATTCCTTTATCAGCTTTTATTGAAGATTTATCAATTCCAATGACGATTCCTTTTTGTCCAACGATTTTTTTTGCCACCTGGCTCCAACCACCTGGAGCTGCACCTAGATCAATTATAATATCATTCTTAACTATTAATTTAAATTTTTTATTAATCTGTAGAAGTTTAAAAGCTGAGCGAGAACGATAACCATTTTTTTTTGCTTTTTTATAGTAATGTTCACGTTTTTTTTCTGTATACCAACGAGTCATAATAAAAAAATAAAAAAATTTGGATTAAAGAATTATATCTATATCTAAACGCTCTGCAAGTTCTTTATATCGATTACGAATAGTTACTTCTGTTACACCCGCAACATCTGCTACTTCTCGTTGTGTACGTCTTTCACCACATAATATACTTGCAATGTAAATACTAGCTGCTGCAACTCCAGTTGGTCCTCGACCACTTGTAAGCTCTTTATCTGCTGCATCTTTTAGTATTTCTATTGCTTTACTTTGTACATCACCTGAGAGTTTTAATTCACTGCAGAAACGTGATATATAATCTTGAGGTGATGTTGGCATTAATCTTAATCCAAGTTCTCTTGCGATAAATCTATAGGTTCGTCCAATTTCTTTACGAGTAACTCTAGATGCTCCTGCAATTTCATCAAGCGTTCTTGGTACGTTACACTGTCTACATGCAGCATATAATGCCGCGGCTGATACTCCTTCAATACTTCTACCACGTATAAGATTTTTTAGAACAGCTTTTCTGTAAATCATAGCAGCTGTTTCTCTAACATTTCTTGGAAGTCCCATACCTGAAGCCATTCGATCTAATTCAGATAGTGCAAATGCTAGGTTTCTCTCTGTTGCATCAGAAATCCTAATACGTCTCTGCCATTTTCTCAGACGATATAATTGTGCACGATTTCTAGTTGGGATACTTTTCCCATAGGAATCTCGGTTTTTCCAACCAATCATTGTTGATAGACCTTTATCATGAATTGTATAGGTCATTGGTGCGCCAACACGAGCACGTTTCTCTCTTTGATCAGAATCAAAAGCACGCCATTCTGGTCCATGATCAATAAAATCTTCATCTATTACAAGACCACAATCTTCACAAACTAGTTCTGCTCTTGAATAATCCTTAGTTAGGTGTGTGCTTCCACATTGAGGACAGCGCGTTATTTCTTCAATGTTAGGTTTTTCTTTTTTCTTTCTCTCACTCGGCATCATATTTATATATTCCCCCAAATTCAATATATTTAAAATTTTTGCAATACACTTTTATCTCACATAATAGAACTTATATTTATAGTTTACTATTTACCCATTTTTAATAACAGTTAAATTTTATATAATAAATCATAGATGTTTTAAAAAAAATTCTTAATTTTGGAATTTGAGATTTAAAAAATAATGTTAAATTTTTCAAAATAGATAAATATTAGTTATTAATTAAACCCCATATACATAGTACAAGGGGTTTTAAATGAATTTTTTTATTCCACCAGAACCAATATCACTAAAACAAAAATCAAATGAAGAAGAAAATAAAAAATGGGATATAGATTCACTTACAGTTTGGTTCGGAAATAAACTTCCAAGCTATCTATGGGGTGAAGGGGGATGGAAAAAACCCTTAAAATCGATGGGATATAACTGGCAAAGTTTCTTAAAAATACTATCACTGCATAAAAAAGAGATGATTAAATGGTCAAGAAACAAAATCTCATGGAAAGAATTTTTATTAAAAATTGAAGAAACACTTAAAGATCCCGTTTTTAAACAAATACTAATAGGATAAATGTTTCAAGTGAGATAATATGGATAAAGAAAAAAATTTTTATGGTGTTCCAATAGTACTTACTGCATCAAAAGCTGAATCAAACGAATATGATAATAACCCTTTTGCCGCATTTTTATGTACCTTTCCAAAAAAAATATCAGGTTATGCTCTAAAAGAACATCTAGAAAATATTCCAATAAATAATGACGGAAGTGCAAAAAGAACAATATATGGTTTAAGAAAAATTGAATCTATAATTATTGATGAATTCGGAGAAGAAAATGTAGTATGCGCCCACTATAATGAATTAAATAAATTTATTGGTAATAAAACTAAAATAGTGGGAATATCAACAATGGATCCAATGGGATTGGCATATGTTTCAACAACATATAATTCCCTTATTGGTTTTGGTGGTGAAGCACTAAATGCATCTGAATTTGAAAAATTATTAAATCATCCATCAATAAAAAAATATAAACCAAAAATAATAGTTGGTGGACAGGGTAGTTGGCAAATTATAGAAGCAAACTCACAAAAAAGACTTGGTATAGATGTAATTTTTCAAGGTGAAGCTGAAAAAGACCTCATAAATATTTTTAAAAAACTTATGAACGATGAACAAGTCCCAAGTATTTTTCAAGCAGGAAAAATAGAATATAGTAATGTTCCTCTAATTAAAAAAGCTGCAAGTTATGGTATGGTTGAAATTATGCGTGGATGTGGAAGAGGATGTCATTTCTGCAGTCCAACAATGCGTACCCGTTATAGTTTCCCAATTGAACATATAATGAAAGAAGTAGAAATTAATATAAAAAGTGGAGCAAAAAGTATTTTTACAGTAACAGAAGATATTTTTTTATACAAATGTAAAAAAAATTTTATCCCAAATACTCCTGAAGTAGTAAAACTTTACAAAACAATTGCAAATTATCCTGGAGTTGAACATATACTTCTTTCCCACGGAAGCTTTGCACCAGTTCTTTATGATAAAAAACTTTTAGATGAATTAACCCCTATTTTAATTGAAAAAACCAAGTGGAATCCAAAAACACATAAAACCTATAAAAAACCATTTATCTCAGTTGAGATGGGGATAGAGTCAGGTAGTGTAAATTTAATGAAAAAACATATGAAAGGTAAGGCTCTACCATATAGCGTTGATAAATGGCCAGAGTTAATTATAGAAGCAATAGGTGCTTTAAATGATCATGATTGGTGGCCTCTATGTACTATTATGACAGGACAACCTGATGAAACAGAAGAAGATGTTATTGCTACAATAAATCTAATAGATGATTTACGTTCACATAACGCAAAAATGTTTTATACACCTGTACTCTTTATTCCATTAAAAGATGCAATTCTGAGTAATTCAAAACGTGCAAGTTTAAACAACTTATCTGAACTTCAATGGGAAATAATTACACGTTCTTGGAAAAACAATATTGATTTCTGGGCTCCAGAAATGAAAAAAATAATTGGACCATCATTTTTCTTTGCTTATTGGTTGTATGCACGCTGGATACATGGGAAAAATTTAACAAGACCAACTATGAAATTTGTTGGTTTACCAGTATCCGGTAAAATAGACAAAATTTGTAATCCAATCTATTGTGAAAAATAATAAAATAAAAAATATGTATAAGTTTTAAAAAAATTCTAGTATTTGAAAAATGCTTTATAAGTTAGATATGATGAATAAATATCTACTTTACTTGTAATTTCGAAAGTTGAATGCATACTCATTACTGCAGGTCCTAAGTCTATTACTTCCATCCCAAGGCGGCTAAAGTATTTTGCAACAGTTCCACCACCACCGTTGTCAACTTTACCAAGCTCTGCAGTCTGCCAAGGTATCTTGTTTTTATTAAGCATATTCCTTATTTCAGCAACATATTCTGCACTTGCATCATTAGCATTATATTTTCCACCCCATCCACTGAACTTACTCATAACAACGCCATAACCAAGAGATGATGCATTTTTTAATTCAAAAACCTCAGTATAATTTGGAGTTACTGCAGCATTCACATCAGCAGAAACAACCTTACTTTTAAGCATAACCCCATCAACATCCACCTTTGGATCAAGTTGTTTAATTATAGATCTTAAAAAAGATGTAACTTGAGCAGTAGTATTGCCTTCGCTCCCAATTTCTTCTTTATCAACAAACATTGCCAAACAAGTATAATCAGGTTTTTCTAAATCTAAAATAGCCTGAAGTGAACAATAAGCACAAACCCTATCATCCTGACCATACCCAGCAACCATTGAAAGATCAAAACCTAAGTCTTTAGCTTTTAATGAGGGAACAGCCTCTAATTCTGCTGAAATAAAATCTTCTTCAGTAATTCCATAATCTTTGAACAATTTTTCTAAAATCGCTGTTTTAATTTTATCTGAATAATCTCCTTTCATAGGTTCACTACCAATAAGTATATCAAGGCTTTCCCCTGTTATTGCCTCATTAATCTTTTTTTCATCCTGAACTTTTTGAGATAGATGAGGAAGAAGATCTGGAACTGCAAATATAGGATCTGTTTCTTTTTCACCAATATTAAAAATTATTTTTTTACCATTTTTTGTAATAA
>JBFEOQ010000055.1:0-9942 GCA_041550515.1 Thermoplasmatota archaeon
ACTAAAACCAATTAAAATCTATTTTTTTCTATGTTTTTAAGAAATAAAACAAGTTTAAAAATCACTCTAAAAAGCCGAAAGTCGGCTTTAAACTTAAAGTTCAATTTATCCCCTATAAAAAACATTATAAAAATGTGTTCAACAGGAGAAAAACGGCCCCAGGACGCCGTCTACCGGATTTGAACCGGTGACCGCTCGGTTAACAGCCGAGTGCTCCACCAACTGAGCTAAGACGGCAAAATAGTAGGATATGAATACAACGATCCTTTAAAATAATATCCATTCAAAAACCTAATCTTTCAGATCGTTTAAGCTCTTTAATTTGAGTTTCAATAAAATGGTATACAGTTGCATGTTTACTACCAGTTAAAAGCATATCTATACTTTTTTTTAAAATATTCATTCTCATAATATCTGAAATAATTGAAACAGTATGACCATAGATACTTAACTTTGAATTTGTAAGGTCTTCAAGAACTCTCTTGGTTTTTCCTTCACTTCCAATTATACGAGATTTAAGTCTACGTATATGAGAATCTTTCTTGCCAACATAATCTCTAAGATCAAAAATAAAAAAATCTGCTTCATCACTAAATAGTAAAAATGCTTTATCTGGTGAAAAACCTCTGCTAATAGCATTTATAATATTTTCAATTTTTAAAATCATTAAAGGATCAGTTGAACTATTTTCATTAATAGTTACTTCACCATTTTTACTATCTATATCTATTTTTGCTCCTGATTTCTTCTCTAAATCTTTTTTAGTTTCACCATTGGGACCTATTAAAACACCTATACGTTCCATCGGAATTTTAAGGTATTTCATAATATCACATTTTTAATTAACTATTTTATTGTATATTTTATTTACATCTGCCTTGATATTATATTTCTTAAAATATCTTACCATATTATCTATATCGCGTTTTAAAAACTCTAAAGAGCGTGGATGTTCAAGCAAAACACCTTGACCTATATCAATGATATAAGGTTTTTTTCTATAATAGAGTATATTAAAAGCGCTAAGATCTGAATGAACAATTTTTCCTTTATTATACATTAATAATATATAGTTAATAATTATCTTAAAAATTTCTTGGGGGTTTTCAATTATTACATCCTTAATCATAGGTGCAGCATTTTTTGAATTACCAATATACTGCATTACTAAAACATTATCAGTAAAAATTATTGGTTTAGGAACTTTTACACCTATCTTTTTACATATTTCAAGATTTTTAAATTCTTTTTTTGTCCAGATATTTATAATATCTTTACGATTCTTATGATAACTTTTAAAACGTGGATCTCCAGTTATATACTCTGATATATGTTTAAAAGTTGAAGTTGATGTACGAAAAATTTTTATTGCAACATATTTCTTTTTAGGAGTTATTGCACGAAAAACATTACCTTCTTTACCTGTTGATATAGGAAAATCTATTATATTAATTATTTTTTTTGATATTAGTTTTTCAATTGTTAGTAGGGTACTTTTATCAAAAACTTCATCTAATGTTTTTTTATCTATGCCCGTTCTATTTATTATCTTATTAAATTTTTTATCAATCTTTTTTAGACTTTTATCATCTAAAAAACGTTCAGAAAACATCTATTTCCTCAGGAATTAGTCTTCTGCGACTAAGTATCATTGCTTGGGTTCTACGGTATCTAAAAACAATATCAGCTTTATCATTTTGTATGTCCCAAGGTTTAATAATTACAAGGTCACCGGCTCTTACTCTCTGTTTTCTTTTCATTCGACCGGGTATCCGAGCCATTCGGGATTTTCCATCTGCGCATACTACATTAATTCTTGATCCACCCATTAATCTATCTGCAATTGCAAACATTTCATTTTCTTTTTTATTTGGTAACGGTAAACGTATATATTCTTCTTGTTCTATGGTTTTTGCTTCGTTTTCTTCTTTATGCAAACTATTCACTAACCTATGTAAGTATATCAAACATTACTCATATAAATCTTTTACTAAAATAATTAAAGAATAATTTCTTCTGAAATTTCATTTAAAGCATTTAAACTTATTTCTAAAAAAGATTTAAGATCTAATCCTAGGTCTTCACAAAGTTTTATTCGGTTACGATTTAAATTTGATGCAAAAGAAGAATCATTATATTTATTTATTAGAATAGGTAGACTAATATCAGAAAGATTTTTAAAAGAAGTATTTTTAGTAATGTACATTATTAACTCTGCAGATGTTACAGCAGCAATCAAACATTTATCAAGAGGAGTTATGGGTATATATTCAGTATAAATGTAATTGTTAGCTTTAATTGCATTAATACTTTTTTCAGGTATTATACCATCTAAAATTTGATTTGTAATTTTTCCACGATTATGAAAATTACTCCCACAATATTCATAATCTAAATTATATAAAAGACCGGTAATGCCCCAGAGATCTTGATCTTTATCATATATTTCAGCTATTTTTCTTAATATAGATTCTACTGCAACTGCTAAACGAATATTATCAAATTCTTTTAAATATTTTTTAACAATTTTAACTGCTTGATCTCTTTCTAGCATTTAAATTTATATAACATTTATACTTATTTTAAAGGTTTTGAAAAAAAATAAAAATATTATTGTTCAAAATATTCAAAATTTATATTTGACCAATCATCAAAATCATTTTTTCCATGTGAACCATCAGAATAATCTACGATATTCCAAATAGCTCCATACATGTAACCATAGTTCATTATACTTTTATATGGTCTAGCTTTCCACCATAATGGTTGCCAGGGATAGTAACCATTTTTTTCATGACCTAATAACCAATTTAACCCTAAAGTATGCCCTAATTCATGCATATATGCACTTGCATAAATAACATCTCTATTACCAACTAGTGGATAAGGAAGTCTATCTTTTTTTTCCATATGTTTACTAGATATTTGATAAGCATCTCTTCTAAAAACAAATCCTGGATATGATGCGTTATATACCACTAAACCATAATGAAAAACACCTGCTCTCCAATTTTCTTCATCACCGTGTAAAAAATATTTATCATACATTAGATTTAATTCTTGTTGATTAGTATTCTCACCAATGTTGTCAAAGGGAATCATTTCAGAACCTGAATCCTCCAATGATCCATCATCAATATGTAGAACAATGTTTTGACGATTAAAAGCTTTATACATCAATTCTTTTGCCCCATCAGGTAGTATACTTGCTATTTCATTGTTTAATCCTGCTTGCATTTGATCTAGTTCAATAAATAAATCTTTACGATAAGGATCGGAACCATATTGGCTAGTAAGATATTCTTCATAATTATTAATACTATCAAAATCGGAATCAATATTTTTATGATCATTGTATTCAAAAGGATTGTAGTCCCAATAAAATACATATGTATCATGATGATAATCGTATCCCATTCTATGACCCCATTTAAACTCCCATTCTATTGGTATATCATCTTCATCATCATCCCGACCACGATCATCAATATTTGGATCTGTATTAAATATTTCAGTTTCAGTCCAATATGGTATACCATCGTTATCAATATCATTTTGAATAATATCAAAGTATAATTCGCAGTCTAAATCATTTTCGTATATACTATTATCATCACAACCATTTGCTCGTCCATATCCACTATAATCTATCGACCAAGAGTTAGGTGGAGCTAACATATCATCGCCATACCAATGTCCTGTTTTCAGATTATATACGACATTAATTGCTTTTCGTTTAGAATCATAATTATCATTATTTGCTATATCGCAAAGTTTGTCTAATACTAAATCTGAATCCCAAAGTTGAATAGTAACATTTACCCATTCATTTTCATCAGGTACATCAATAAAAGGTGTACTCCATTCATCTGAAACATGTATCTTATTTCGCCAAATATTACTAGTTATTTCTTCATCATTGATTATAACTTTTACATAAAAATCAGGATCACTAAATTTTTCAATCTTATCAAAAGCACGAATTTCTTTTATTTTAACTGATATCTTTAAATCTACAGTTGGATCTATATCTTCTTTTCCATTATTATTTTTAATAAAATCTGTTATATTTATATTGTTAAACGTTATTTGTTTGTTTATTTTCTTTTGTGTAATATTCATAGCATATACGTTTGAGGATAGTAATAAGATTGTAATAATTATTATAAATATTATTTTTTTTTCAAAGGTCATATAAAATCTCCCAAATTTTTTTCTTTCATTTATTAATATTTAACATCTTTTATATTTTCATATTTTTTGATTTTTCTTCATAAAGTATATAATTAACGGTACTTAATTAATTTGCGTTAATATGCAAATAGGATAAATAGTTTTTGATAGATGAAAACAAAAACTTATATTTATCAATAGATATTTCCGTTATATTGATAAACATGGTTTTAGAAGATCTTGGTAATTCACTTCGTGGAACTCTTAAAAAAATTGCTAATGCTGTGTATGTAGATTCAAAACTTATTAAAGTAGTAGTACGTGATATTCAACGTGCTTTATTACAAGCAGATGTGAATGTAAAATTAGTTTTAAATCTTTCAAAACAAATAGAAAAAAGAGCTTTAGAAGAAAAACCTCCTTCCGGTATGAGTAATCGTGAGCATGTGATACGTATTGTCTATGATGAACTAGTTCATATATTAGGTGAGGCAAGGGAACTATCTATTAAAAAACAAGTTATTATGATGGTAGGATTATATGGTCAAGGTAAGACTACAACATGTGGTAAGCTTGCTTTATATTTTAAAAAAAAAGGATTACGTCCTGTAGTTATAGCAGGTGATGTTCATCGTCCTGCTGCTTATGAACAGCTTGAACAAATTGCAAATCAAGTTAAAATTCCCTTTTATGGGGATAAAACTGAAAAAAGTGCTGTTAAAATTGTAAGGGATGGAATGAATACTTTTAAAAAAAGTAGTGATGTAATAATAGTTGATACTTCTGGTCGTCATAAACTTGAGGATGAATTAATTGATGAAATGAAAAATATTTTTAAAACTATTAAACCAGATGAAAAACTTCTTGTTATGGATGCTGCAGTAGGTCAACAGGCAGGTCCTCAAGCAAAAGCATTTCATGATGCTGTGGATATTACTGGTATTGTTCTTACAAAACTGGATGGCACTGCAAAAGGTGGTGGTGCATTAAGTGCTGCTGCTGAGGTGGGGGCTCCTATTGTTTTTATTGGTACTGGTGAGCATTCTACTGATTTTGAAAAATTTGATCCTGCAGGTTTTATATCTAGACTTCTTGGTATGGGAGATATAAAAAGTCTATTAGAACGAGCCGAAGAGAGTCTGAAAGGAAAGGATGCTGAAAAAACAGCAAAGAGAATTATGTCTGGTAAATTCACACTTCATGATATGTATGATCAAATGGATATGCTTGCTGGTATGGGTCCTCTTGGTAAAGTCGCTGAAATGCTTCCTGGTGGTTTTCCAGGTAAAGGAAAATTAAAAGATAAAGATATGTTAGAAACTGAAAATAAGCTTCATAAATTTAAAATTATAATGGATTCTATGACTGATGAGGAGATGAATGATCCAAGTATTGTCCGGGCTAGTAGGGTTAAACGTATTGCTCATGGTGCTGGTGTTGAAAATAGAAATGTAAAAGAGCTTTTAAAATATTATAATGTCATGAAACGTACGATGAAGGGTCTTTCAGGTAATAGAAAAATGAAAAAGAATCTCATGAAACAGTTAAAATTTATAAATTAAAGATATAACTTAAAATTCTATGTTGTTTAAAAATTATAATCAAATTGTGGCTAATGGTAAAACACCAATTTTAAAAAAAGTTAGGAAAGATATTTTACATGTTTTTTCATCTGCAATTTCTTCTGTTAACCCATATTTTTCTGTAAAAAAAGTTATACAGGGTGAAAAAATAATTCTTGAGTCTAAAGTTATTAATGTTTCAGATTTTGAAAATATTTATCTACTAGGTTTTGGGAAAGCTAGTGTTGGTATGAGCCAAGCAATATGTGATTCTTTTAATATAAAACAGGGCATTGTTATTACAAATAGTAAGGAATCTATTGTTAAAGATAATAATGTTGTAACATATATTGGGAGTCATCCAATCCCTGATCAGAGAAATATTGATGCTACAGATAAAATAATTTCTTTGTTAAATAAAACAAAAACGAATGATTTACTCTTTGTTTTAATATCTGGTGGGGGTTCTGCTCTTTTATGTAAACCACGGATATCTTTAAAAGATATGCAACTTACAACAGATTTGCTTTTAAAATCTGGTTTAAATATCAATGAAATTAATACAATAAGAAAACATTTATCTTTTGTTAAAGGTGGGCAACTAACTACTTATACAAATTGTACTGTTATTTCCCTAGTTATATCTGATATTATTGGTGATCCTTTAAGTTTTATTTCTTCTGGTCCAACATTTCCCGATTCTACTTGTTTTATAGATTGTAAAAATATACTTGAAAAATATGATATTTTTTATGATTTGCCTAGCTCTGTTAGAAAGGTAATTGATGATGGTATCAAAGATATAATACCAGAAACTCCTGGAAAAGACAATATTGTTTTTAAAAAAGTTTATAATTTCATAGTTGCAAATAATAAAATTGTTTGTGAGGCTGCAAAAGAAAAGGCAGAGGAACTTGGTTATAAATCAATGATTCTTACGACACAGATTGATGGTGAATCAAGAGATATTGGGAAATTTCTTGTTAATAAGGTAAAAAATTTTCCTAAAAAAACAGAGAATATTATGTTTATATCTGGTGGTGAAACAGTTGTCACAGTATTAGGTAGTGGTAGGGGGGGGCGCAATCAGGAGATGATTTTAAGTGTTATTGAAGAAATTAAAGATTCAGATGTTGTTTTTGCTTCGATTGGTACTGATGGATTAGATGGAAATTCTGATGCAGCTGGTGCAATTGCTGATGCTTATAGTTTTGAAAAATCACTCGAAAGAGATTTAAATTTGAATAAATATTTAAATAATAATAATTCTTATGAATTTTTTAAAGAAATAGATGATTTATTATTTACTGGTCTAACGGGCACTAACGTTATGGATTTACAGATTTTAGTAAGTTTTGTAAAATAAATTAGTTTTTTATATCATTAATATATTTATAGTATGAATATTTATAAATTAAGTATGGTAGTATAATTTGAAAATATTAGTATAATTATAAGAGTTCATTTCAATATATGGTTGTTGGAGTACTAAGGTGATAAATAATGAATTTATTCAAATTAAAGATTAATTTATTATCAATTATAATAATATCTTTATTAGTTATTTGTAATCTTTTAGTTATTAATGTTGAAGCAGATTTTAAGCATTATCCTGATGAAGGTCTTTATTTTGATGATTTTTTTAATGAAGACGATATAACAAATTTTAGTTGCGTATACAATGAAGATAGGAATCATTTCTACTTAGAACAAGGAAACCCATATTATGAGTATAATTATCGTGAGACACCAAATAATATTGGAATGTGGGAAACAAACTTGAGTGTTCTATCTGAGGATACTATCTTTGGTGTTCTTACTCAATTTTTACGGCCTGATGCTTTTTTATTAGAAAATGAAATAACAAATTTTGAAAAGTTGAATAAGTTATTTGCTGTTGATAATAAAACTATAAGCACTCTTTCTTCATTTCTTTTTGAATTTGATGGAAATATAGATAATTATCATTATCCTATTCATCGTTTTCGTATAAAAATTGATCAGGATAATTCAAATATTGAAAAATTAACTATTAGATGGTGGTTTGGCAATTTTCAATCTGGAGATACTTTTGATAATTTAAAAGAAATTAGAATGTATTTATGGACATATGGTACTATTATTCCTAGATGGATAAATCCTTATGATTTAAATGTAGTTTATAGTGATACAACTATAGGGCGAGAATATGATGGAGAGAAGCTACCTGATTTAACTTATATAGATGATGGTAAATTTATCAGTGAAGATGGTTATTTAGATTTTTTAGTAATGGGAAGACCTACTAATAATGATGAAATTATTGAGCTTTTAACTGATTATATTGAAATATCTGTTGAAACTACATATGGTTATATTCCTTCTGGTTATTTGATCTCGGATTTTATTGAGCCAAGTGTTTTTAGTGGTTGGGAAAGTGTTATATGGTCTAGTTCTAGATATTCTAATAGATCTGGTGTTACAATTTCTATTTTAGATAGTAGTTCAAATGAAATACCAGGTTATTCAGGGAAATATTCACCTTTGGATATATCGGGTATAACAAATAAAAAAATACGACTTATGGCAACACTTCACTCTAATGATCCTCAGATTACTCCTTATATGTTTAGCTGGGGTGTTATTTATCAGAGAGAATCTAAATATGTAGATAGTTTTTCTAATGATTATAAAATTGAGGAGATGCTTGGTACTGAGATTATAAATGGTACTGTAGTTGTTAGTGATTATTATGGTAATTGGCCGATTTTTGGTAAGAATCCTAGTAATACAAGGTTTTATTATGGTCCAGATATTAATTCTAATGATGCTACGGTTTATTGGTTCTCTGAAGAAGATAATATTGGAGGGGGTTTTAGATCACCTGTTACTAGTGAAGGGAAAATATATATTGCTTCTATTGATAAAAAAATTTATTGTTATAATATATCTAAAGATACAGCTGGGGATTCACAGACATATATGGATGTTAGCGATAAATTGTTGACAGTTGAATCAAGTTTAGGAGTCTACGAGGATTACCTTATTTTAGCTACTGGTGAAAGTGGTGGTAAAAATAAGATTTATGCATTAAATAAAAATAATTTATCTGAGGAATTATGGTCTAATCCTTATCCTCTTCAGGATGAAATTATTTGTTTTTCTTCAAATCCTACTATCGATGAAGATAGACTTTTTATTACAAGTTGGGGTGGAAATATATGGGATACAGCTTATTTTTCATCGATTAGTAGTTTTCTTGGTGGTAATAATAAAATTATTGCTATTGATATAAAAACAGGTGATGAACTTTGGGAACCTATTAATCTTCCAACTGGTAGTATTTCAAGTCCTGCTGTTGGTAATGGTTTTGTATTTGTTGGGTGTCAGAATATGTCTGGGGATAGTTTATTTGCATTTGATGCTGAATCAGGTGATGAAATATGGAGTTCAAATGTAGGAATTATAGGTAGATCAAGTCCTGTATATGCTGATGGTAAAGTGTTTATATTATCAAATAAAAAAGAAAATATTTCACGTTTGGGGACTTATATGCTTACTGCAGTTGATGCAAATAATGGTAAAACTTTATGGAATAAATCTCTTGGTGAATTTAAAACAACTTCTTTGTTTAATGTGATTAAAGGTTTTAATTTTACTTATCAATTATTGGAAGGTTTTGCACCTATATCAACTCCAGCATATAAAGATGGAGTTTTATTTGTTTTATCTCCTAATGGTACTTTTTTAGCGATTGATACATATAATAATGGTTCAATTAAATGGAAATATAATATAACTAATCCTTTAGTTGATATTTCATATTATTTGACTTCACCAGTTGTTGTAGGTGATATGATTTATCTTGTTGCTGGTGGAAAATTCTTATATGATTTTGGGAATATGTCACTTGCAAAAGTGCTATATGCATTTAGAACAAATTATTTCTCAGATATTGTGGAACCCGTTTGGAGTATGTATGTTGATATACCAAGTTATGCCACTGTTGATTTAAATGCACCTGATATTTTAGCATCACCTATTGTATCTGATAGTATTATAATTATTAGTGCGACTTATGATACTGATAATTTAACAGGTAGACTTATTTGCATTGGTGATTATGTTGAGAATTATGAAGGAACTGTGAAATCAACAGAGATACATGTTCCAATAGGTAAATGGTGGAATAAGTTAAATGCTAATGTTACAAGTACAACTAGTAATA
>JBFEOQ010000056.1:0-8743 GCA_041550515.1 Thermoplasmatota archaeon
AATCTATAATCCAATATTACAACTAATCCTCAGTATATTTCATCGTTTTCCTTTCTTTGAAAAAATACTAAACCAAATAATATAAAATCCCTCATTTTTTTTTTACATCTATAATATAATGTAACATTTGTTGTTGTTAAACTTTGGTCTACCCATCTGTGAAAATGATTATCTGGAATCAATATCAAGCTCGTATAGTATTTTTTTGTCCTTTATATCCAGTTTTTCCATAGTTTTTCAACAAAAATACAATTTATATAACATAATTTAACATTTTGCTGAATTTTTAAGAAAAACGTTTTATGATTACAAAGAACGATGTATAATTTGGTGATAAAAAAATAAAAGAATGTTTGAAATGTGGAAAGAAAATGGAGGAATAAAAGAATGAATAAGAAAATAATTGGAATTTTTATTTTGACGCTGTTTTTGTCTTTGTCAATATTCGGTAACGCCGCCCTAATAACTAATGCCAATCCAGAAAAATCTGAAATATCAATTTTTTCTTTTAGTGAAGTCTATACGGATGATCAAAGCCCAAGTACACCTATTATAACTGGACCTTGTGAGGCGAAATTAGATCAAATCTGTAATTATACGATTGTGAGTATAGATCCACAAGATGATGATATATTTTATGAAATTAGATATTCAGATGCTCCGAATTTAATAATTGAAGATGGTCCATATCTTTCTGGGATAAGTATTACGGTAAGTCATTATTGGTGGACTTATTATCAAAACAGTAATCCATTCTGCATCAGAGTCAGAGCAAGAGATATTGATGGCCACACAAGTGATTGGTCAATATGTAAAACAAATATAACTGATTTAGTTAAAATAAAAACTAAAACATACTTAGAGAGGATGCAATTGTTATTAGAGAACTTTTTACAGCATTTTGCAATCCTTTTAAAAATATCAAACCAAATAACATATCCACTATAATTTTTTTCTTACTTTTTTTTTAAATTTATTTTAGTCAAGAATTTAAAGCAGAAAAATTATCTTTATGATAAGAAAATTATAAAAACTAATAACTATTTTAATATTTTTATGGGGGAATAAAATGAATAAAGAATTGTCTAAAAAAATTATTTCAGTAATAATCATTATAGGATTTATTTTTTTAACATCATTTCCAGTTATAAATGCAGAGATGATAGATAAAAATATCATATTTGCTCAAAATAATTATAAAAAAGATGAAAATTCTGAATATGATCTACTTATTATTTCTCCTAATAAATTTTCAAGAATTTTAAAACCTCTTGTGGAACATAAGATTCGTAATAATGTTTCAACTATTCTTGTATCATTAGAAAAAGTGTACAAAGAGGAAGATCTTTTAGGTAGAGATCAACCAGAAAAAATTAAATTATTTATTAAGGATTCCATTGAAAAATATGGTATAAAATATGTTCTTTTAGTAGGTTATTTTAGAAGCATACCTTTAAGATATGTATATAATTCACCGCAAGATGAAGAGCGATATATTTCTGAGTTATATTATGCTGATATCTATGATAAAAACGGGCTTTTTTCAACTTGGGATACTAATAATGATGGTATTTTTGGTGAATGGAATGGAACAGAAGCTCAAGATAAAGATATAGATTTATATCCTGATGTTTATGTTGGAAGACTTGCATGTAGAAATCAATTAGAGGTAAAAATCATGGTTGATAAAATTATTACTTATGAAACTTCTACATATGGTAGTAATTGGTTTAATCGAATTGTTGTTTGTGCTGGTGATACTTATCCAGATGGGCAGTATCCATTTCCTACTCCAGATTTTGAAGGTGAGGAAAACGCTAAAACTGTTTTAAGCTATATGGCTGGTTTTAGTAATACTAGCCTTTTTACTTCCGATGGATCTTTTACAGGGCCTTCTGATATAATAAATGCTATTGATCAAGGTTGTGGTTTCTTGTTTTTCGATGGTCATGCTAATCCAATGGTTTGGAGTACTCATCCTCCTAATAACAGAACATGGATAAATGGTCTTAGACTCAATGATATGACACATCTTAAGAATAAAAAAATGTTACCTGTTTGTGTAGTTGGTGGTTGTCATAATTTACAATTTGATGTAAATCTTTTAAATTTATTAAAAAATTTTAAGGAGGCATATTACTGGTCAATATGGTCTCCTGAATGTTGGGGTTGGAAATTAACTAGAAAAATTGGTGGTGGGTCTATTGCTACTATTGGTTGTAGTGGTCTTGGTATGACTAAGGAGGATAAAAGCACATTAGAGGGTGCATCAGATTATCTTGATTCACAGTTTTTCTATGAGTATGGTATTAATGGGACTGATATTCTTGGTGAAGTATGGGGTAATGCAATATCTAATTATTTAGATAAATATCCAATTGATTGGAATACAAAATCCTCATGGGATTATGCTTATGATGCAAAAACAGTTCAACAATGGGTTCTTCTTGGTGATCCTAGTTTGAAAATTGGTGGATATCCCTCATAATTTAAGGAACTCTTTTTTTCTTTTTTTTACATTTTGTTGATTTTAACTGGGTTTTTTATAGAAAATTTTCAATATTTTTTTAATTGCTAATTTGAATTTTTTCATCATCTATGAATCATTTATCAAGAGTTAATAACGCTACAAATATAAAATTATATAATGTTTATTTCGTTTGCCTAGTATAGAATAAAAAAGAGGTGAGAAATATAGAAGAGGATTTTTTTAAGAACCGTGAGAAAGTAAAAACTGAAATTAGAAAATGTGGGATAGCAGCTGGAATTTATACATTACTAGGTGCTTTATTTGCATTAATAGGAATTATCGGTGATGCTTTGGATATGAATGTCATCCTTGAACCGTCTAATTGGCTTCTACTGGCAATTTTCTTTGGAGTTGTTGCAATATTTCCAACACTGCATTCAGTTATGGCAAAGCATTTATATGGCATAGACTCTGAAAATAAAAATAAATAATTAATTCAACTTTATCTTTTTAAATCTTTTTTTACATTTTTTGTTTATAGGGTTGTTTTTTAATTTGAAACATTTATTCAGAGTAAGATTTAAGATAGGACAATATATGCAACTTTACTAGATAGGAATTATATTTTGTATATATGGGGGGAATAAAATATGAAAAAGAAAATTTTTTCGACAATAAATGAATAAAGTTTTTATTTCTTTAAAATATTCATTTATTACTTACCAATTGGTAAATTTGTTTTAGGATTAAGGGGGTAGTAAAAAAATGATAAAAAAAATAATTAGTATTTTAGTATTTATTTTCCTAATAGCGAGCTCTGTATTATCAATGGGTGCAACATTTACATCTGAACAATTGGAATCAGATATTAAAGAATGTACATCAAATGGAGGTTGTTGTTCCAAGATAAACTCTGAGGAATTATCAATTAGTTGTTGTGGAGGAGGTTTATCTGTTTCAAATTCTGTTTGTGGAAATGTTGGAAAAATGACACAGAATTTAATTATTTCTGATGAATATAATACACTAGAAAATATTGATCCGAATCTAAATATTGATGACACATCACTAACATGTTCATGTGGTGGACCTAATTGTCAAACAGATCAATGTCAGCCTTGTTCAAAAACGAAACGTTGTAATTGTGGACGTACTGCTTGTGCATGTTCACCTCAGTGTGTAAAATATCCAAATGATCCTTTAACAAAATGTTCTGCAAAAGTTAAAAATTGTAATTGTGGTGGTCCAAATTGCCCATGTAATAAGAAAGGATACTGTGCTATTACTCCTGATGGTTATGATGGAACACCGCCTTGTGGTGGACATACAACAACTGCTGTTTTTAACTGTAAAACACAAGGATGTAAAGGAAGTAATTGTGGATGTGGGTTGATTAGAGCTGGTGTCTGTGGAGCACGTGTAAAATGTGGATGGCCGACTCCGCATGATTGTAAAACTTATGGTTGTAAACAACCTAATTGTAAATGCGGAAACTTTTGTGGTAAACCGCCATGTCAATCCTCAGGGAAATATTATTATGTTGGTATGGGCACAACTAATTATCTCAGTATTCAGGATGCAATAGATGAATCTTCTACTTGTGATATTATAATTGTAACTTCAGGTACTTATTATGAAAATATTGAAATCAACAAGGGAATTACTCTTAGAGGACAGGGAGATACTAAACCAATTATTCATGGTGATGGAAATAGACCCACTGTGTTAATCACAGCAGATGGAGTTACTTTTACGGGTTTTAATGTTCAAGGTGGTGGAGCAGGAGAAGAAGATGCAGGATTAGAAGTTCGATCAAATTATTGTAAAATCTATGATAATACATTAAATGGTAATCCAGCAACTGGTATCAATCTTCGAGATTCTGCAAATTTCAATATAATTTCTGAAAATGTTATTATGAACAATTTAGGTGCAGGTATTTTTGTATGGGAAGAATCTGATTTTAATTCGATTTTCTTCAATAACTTTAGAACTAACAGCTGGTTTAATGTAAAGGATTATTGTAATAATTATTATGATAACAGCGATAATCCAACAGATTATGAAAGAAATATGTGTGGTAATAACTGGGATGATTACGAAGGGAGTGATAATAATGCTGATGGTATTGGAGATTCACCATATTTGATACAAGGTGGAAGTAATAAGGATAATTATCCATTAATGAGTGCATGGTATAATAGTCCACCTGAAACACCTACAATTAGTGGTCCCTCATCAGGTACTGCAGGAGTAGATTATGATTATACAATGTCTACAACTGATCCAGATAATCATGAAATAACTCTTCATATTGACTGGGATGATGGATCAATTGATGAATGGGTGCCAACCATTTCTGGTGAGGAAATATATCCATATCATAGCTGGTCTGAAGAGGGAACTTATACTATTCGAGTTAAGGCAGAAGATTTATATGGTGCTGAAAGCGATTGGGCGACTTTATCAATTTCAATGCCTAGGAGTAAGTCAGTCAGTAAACCATTGTTAAATTTCCTTAAGAATTATCCATTTATTTTAAGAATATTTGAGCATCTACGAAATATAAAACAAATAAACAATCAAAAATATACGATTTTAGAATCTTTTGAAGAAATTTCCGTTAAAAATATTGAGAAACAAAAAATTGATAATATTAGAGGTAAGATGACACCAATTATCCCTGAACTTGCTCCGTTTATTCAAAACCTTGGATGTACCTGCGGTGGTTATAATTGTGATTGTGGAGGTAATCCAGAATGCGGTACAAACACTAGAAGTTGTGCTGATGTTGGATGTATGGGAGATAGTTGTAATTGTGATGATTATTGTGCTCATGATGATAATCCTGATGATGCTTATCCTGAGTGTGGTAATCGTGATAATCCTGATGGTAGAAAATTAGCATGTACTTGTGGATATAACAGTTGTAATTGTGCTAAAGCATGCAAACAATATACCGGTAATTACGAATGTAATCAAAACGCAGCAAGCTGTGGTTGTACAGGCAATGGTTGTTCTTGTCCAACAACAGATGATTGTGCATGGTGGGATATAAATCATACTGGTTCTCCAAATGGTGACTGTTATAATCAAGTAAAACAATGTAATTGCATTCATCCTGGTTGTGACGTACAAGGTAGATGCAAAAGCTGGTACTGTAAAGATTATTCTCATGATTGTAGCTGTGATATATTTTTTACTGCTTTTCTTTTAACTGAAGATGCAATTAACATGGGCAATACTGGTCGGGAAATGATTGAGTTATATAGTCCTTATGAGTTTATTGAAAATATAGAAATATTTTATTATCTTCCTGATGGTATATTTTACACAGGTGGAGCTCTTATAAATGGAGCACCACTTGAACCAATAAATATAGGTGGTGTTTTGAAATGGGTACTTCAACCAATGCTACCTGGTTTTACATATCATGTAGAATTTAATATTAGGGCTCATAGTCCAAAAGAATTAGAACTTGAAAGAATGGTAAAAGCTAGTGGATTTTCTCCATTGCTTAGCCAACCCGTATTTCATGATGACTTTGGAGTTTTAAATATAATAGACAATATTCCTCCAACAATTAACAATGTAAACCATAATTTAGTTGAGCCTACTCTAGATATTTCATCAGACGTAACCGATGATATGTTGATATACAAAGTAAAAGCAATTATTGAGGATCCAAGTGGGCAAGAAGATATTTGGGAAATGATAAAGACTATAGGAGATAAGTATGAAGTTAATCTCAATTGCTCACTTTGGAAATCTGGAGAATACTCTTATCATATATGGGCAGATGATATTACTGGAAACGAAGAAGAAAGCCCTGATTATACATTTACAATAGTTGAGGAAAATCTTCCACCAACAACTCCGATAATATCAGGCCTATCATCAGGTGAGCCTGGCACAGCTTATGATTATAAATTCCAATCCACTGATCCTAATGAAGATGATGTATACTACTGTATAGATTGGGGTGACGAATCTGAAGAAATTACAATAGGTCCATCTCCATCTGGAGAAGAAATAACTGTTACACATATTTGGAATGATAAAGGAGAATATATTATTAGAGTAAAAGCACAAGATGTAAGAGGTGCTGAAAGTGATTGGGCAACATTTGAAGTCACTATGCCAAAGACGTATATCCACAATACAATCATACAATTAATAATGAAGCTTTCAGCATTTTCCAATTTTTGAAAGAATACTAAACCAAATAATACTATAGCTAAAAAACAATCATCTAAACCTTACATAACAAAACAGTGAATGAACTAATGCATTATAATCATCAATCTAGGGGACTAAAAGAAGATATGTGAAAAGGTGATATTTGATTTATCTATCTGAATTATGTCAAGAAATAATCCTTTAATTTTTTTATATCAGGATTTTTAATTCCATATAATTTTATTAGATAAATATATTCCATAACTTCAATTTTTGTTAAAATGGAACCATATTCTTCTAAGAGAAGTTCTTTAAATTTATTTGCTTGATTTTGATCTTTAGCTGTGAAAACAATTACCCAATCATAAATTCCATTAATAAAACCACCACTTTGAATATTTATTCCAATTTCTTCCCCCTTTTTTTGCAAAGTAAGGTTACTTATCTTATCAAGTAAATTAAAAAAAGGTTTAGGAGAAGATCTAATAAGCATCAAATATTGATTTACATCTAACTTTTTATTATCTAATACTGTACTATATCCCCAAATTGTCTTATTTTTCTCAAGTTTTTTTATAATTTTCCATACTTTCTGCCGAGACATACCTAATTTATTAGCAATCTTATTGATACTTTCTCTAGCGTTTGTTTGCAGTTCATTAATAACTATTTTTTCATCTTTTTGTATTTGCATTATACTATTTTTTGGCATAATAAGAACCACCTATTTACAGATCTAATTTATTAACCCAATCTGGTATAATTCCATCCTCAACTTTATCATAAATCGGCCAATAAGGTTTAATATCAACTACTGGTGTTCCATCTAAAATGTCTAATCCTTTTACTTTTATTTTATTTCCTTTGTGTTCGATTAGTTTTACAGTAGTGATGGCAATCGGATTTGGTCGCGGGGGACATCGACAAGCAAAGATCCCAACAATAGGTAAATCAGGATTTCCCTGTGGTTGATGGGTTATTACATGTCCTTTAACCTTATCCATCCAAAAAACTATAATCACATGAGAATAATCCTCAATATTATTTAATGCATCTGTAAATTCCTTATCAACTATTATCTCTGTAATTTCATTAGCAAAGCTCCCAAACCGTGGCTCTTTTTCACTATTTTTTACATACCCAATAGGTTTAAGGTTGAAGTCGTTCATATTTATTTTCCTACTTATTTACATAAACTTGCCAATTGGCAATTATTATATATTAGGTAATTATTATATATAGCTTATGGTGAAAAAATAATGAAGACACCTTGTCAAATAATTGTTTGGAATATTATTCCAATTATCCGAAAAGAGTTTGCAAAAAACTTGATTGAACATCATAATCTAAATCAAAGAAAAGCTGCAGATAAGTTGGGTATTACTGAGTCTGCTATATCAAGATATTTATCTGGAAAAAGAGGACTATTAGAAATTACAGATAATGAAATTTTAGATGAAATTAAAAAATCTTCAAACAAAATTGCCGCAGAAAATGGACGAATAGTTATTGAAGAAACCTGTAGAATTTGTAAACTCTTTAAATCAAAGGAATTTATTGCAGGTATCAATGATGTTTATGAATGAATGATATAACAAATAGAAAATTTGAGTTATTATGGAAGATAAAATATGTCAAAAATAGCAGAAAATATTACTCAATTAATTGGAAATACCCCACTTGTTAAATTATCACAGATTAGTCAAAAACTTCCAACTACACTCATCGCTAAGCTTGAATCCTTTAATCCGTGTTCCAGCGTCAAAGATAGAATTGGATTAAGCATGATTGAATCAGCTGAAAAAAAGGGTATTATTAAAAAAGATACGATCATTGTTGAACCTACGAGTGGAAACACAGGAATTGCATTAGCCTTTATATGTGCCGCAAAGGGATATAACTTGATATTAACCATGCCTGATACTATGAGTATTGAGCGGCGAAAACTGTTAACAATTTTTGGTGCGGAGATGATTCTGACTCCTGGAGCAGAGGGAATGCCAGGAGCCATTAAAAAAGCTGAGGAAATTATCGCTGCAAACGAGGACTATTTTATGCCTCAACAATTCAAAAATCCCTCAAATCCTTATATCC
>JBFEOQ010000057.1:0-8643 GCA_041550515.1 Thermoplasmatota archaeon
AAGATTTAGATAAAAACATAATATTTAATAATATTTATGCATATTATTTAATAAATAATTTGTAATACAATACAAACTTGTGAAAAAAAATTAAAAAAAATCAATTTAGAATGGTGATGAAGACGAAGAATATCTATAAAATAATAACCCTTATTATAGCTACAATTATCCTAATATCAAGTTTTGTTGCAATAATATATTTAAAAGATGATCAAAACCATAAAGACTCCACTGAAGAAAAACAAACAGTTTTACCAAATGGGATAAAAGCTATAATGAAAACATATAATTTTTCTTATCCAGAAATTGAAGAAAAAGAAGATTTTACAGTTATTAGATTAGCTCAAACAGACTATCAGAGCATGGGTGATGGACGACCAGTTTTACCATATAATCTAACATCATTTGAATTTCCATTTGGTACAGAAATTGTATATTTTAATTATACGTATTCTAAACCAAAAGTTATCAATATTACAAAAAAATTATCTTATGCTTCCTGTTCAAGTTTAACTGAGTATGATCCAACTATATATCTTGATGATGAAATGTATCCATTAGATTTTATAACTTATCATACTGGTGGTGGAATTTCAGATAATCAACATAAAACCTTTTTAAATATTCGAATAAATCCTGTAACATATATACCAGTTGAAAACAAACTTTATTTTATAGATAATGTGGTAATTTCAATTTATTATAAAGAACCATCAAAAAATATTCTAACTGACAATAATGAATTTGATTTACTAATTATTTCTCCTCAAGAATATTCTAAAAATCTTAAACCTCTTGTAAATCATAAAGAAAAACAAAATATAAAAACTCTCTTAACAAACACTGAAGAAATATATAAAAACTCTCAAGGTAGAGATGAAGCAGAAAAAATAAAATACTATATAAAAAGTTCTATTGAAAAATTTGGTATTAAATCAGTTTTATTAATCGGAGGAAAAGATGGTCAATCATCCAAATGGACTTTACCTGTAAGATATAGTCATGTTATAATAAGAAAAGGGACACAAGAAAGAATTGAACCTACTTTTTTAAGTGATTTATATTTTGCAGATATATATGATAGTAAAGGTAATTTTTCAAGTTGGGATACAGATAATGATGGTGTATTTGCTGAATATGATGGGAGAGTTATAGATAAAATGGATTTATATCCAGATGTCCAAATTGGTAGGCTTCCATGTAGAAACAAAATACAAGTAAAGATAATTGTAGATAAAATTATTAATTATGAAACTAATAATAAAGGAAAATGGTTTGATAACATAATTCTTGTTTCAGGTGACCACTGGCCTGATAAAAATAACATAGCTGAAGGATTATTAATAATGGAAAAAACAAAAGAAATAATGTCTGATTTTAAACCTATTGAACTATATGCAACTGAAGAAAATAAAATCTTTGTTAAAGATATTAACAAAGCATTAAATAACGGTGCAGGTTTTGCATATTTCTGTGGACATGGAGGTTCATCTTCATGGGGTATACATTATCCTCCTGATGCAACGGGATGGGCTCCAACACTCGGCAGATTAGGAAAAATTGATTTTTATAATAATATATATATGAAATTTCTTAGAAATAAAAACAAACTCCCTGTAACCATGGTTGGTGGATGTTTTAATGGAAAATTTGATGTTACTATCTTTAGTAATCAAGCAATATGCTGTTGGGCTTGGCAATTAACTAGACAAAAAAATGGTGGTAGTATAGCAACTATAGCAAATACAGGACTTGGAACACATGCAAAAGATGATTCAGATTACAATAATATAAATGATTATTTAGAAGCATATGATGGATGGCTTGAACTAAAATTTTTTGAACTATACTCAAAAAATAACATAAATATATTAGGAAGATTACATCAAGAAGCTATAACTTCTTATTTACATGTTTTTTTAGGTAATAACGATGAGATGGATACTAAAATGGTTCAACAATGGGAATTATTTGGCGATCCAACTCTAAAAATAGATTAAAATAATTTAATATTAATAAAATTATATCTTTTATTTATATGGAGAATTTAATAACATAATAATACTTATAAAAGTTTATGTTATATATTTGCTAATGATTAGAAATACAATTGTTAGTATTCAAAAATCAACTTATAACAATTTAAACCTTGAACCACTTTTAACACCTCTGGGTGGTTTTAAAAACTATATAAATAAAGGGGAACGTGTTTTATTAAAAACTAATTTATTAAATGCAACTAAACCAGAGCGATGTGTTGTTACTAATCCTTCATTCATAAGTTCTGTAGCAGAATCTGTTTTAAAAGTAGGTGGAATTCCATTTATAGGGGATTCTCCTTCGGGACCATTTACAAAAAGAAGATTAAGAAGAGTATATAAAAAATCAGGTTTAATAAAACTTTCAAAACAACTTGATATAGATTTAAATTATGATACTGGTTCTAAAAAAATAAATTTTTCTCAAGGTAAAAAATTAAAAAAAATATCTGTATGTAATTTTATTCTCGATGCTGATAAAATAATTTCTTTACCTAAAATAAAAACACATTCGTTTATGATCATGACTATTGCAACAAAAATTATGTTTGGTGCAATACCCGGACTTACCAAAGCTAAATATCATTCAATTTTTTATAAAAAAAATGAATTTGCTGATATGTTAATTGATATACTTTTGTTAACAAAACCAAATCTAGTAATTATTGATGGTGTGGTTGGAATGCAAGGGGAAGGTCCAAGTGGTGGAGACCCTGTTGAATTAGGAGTAATTCTTGCATCAGAAAATTCAGTTGCATTAGATCTTGCTATTTGTAAAATGCTTAATATAGAACCAATAGGAATACCGACTCTTAAGAAAGCAAAAATAAGAAATCTATGGCCTTTAAAAATAGATTATCCCTTACTTTCACCAATAGATGTAAAATATTCAGGTTTTAAGCTTCCTTCATCTGCAGGATATTTACTTACAGGTAAAAAAACCCCTAATCGTTTTCCTAAGCCTAATTTGAATTGTAATGGATGTAATCATTGTGTAGAAATATGTCCCAGAAAAGCAATAAAATTAGTAGAAAAAAGAGCAAAAATAGATTATTCAAAATGTATAAGATGTTATTGTTGCCATGAGATATGTACATACAATGCGATAGATCTAAAAATAATGAAATAACTTCTAAATCAGTATTAATAGAAAGAATTATAACTATGATCTATTATACATAAACCTTGAGGTGATGACGGATGCAAAAAACATTATTTGATTTCTTTGATGAAGATGGGGAACTCGAAGAAATTTAACAATAAATATACGTAAAAAAATTATTTTTTGTATCAAATAAGTTATAAACTTTGTTTTCTATTAATCAAAAATCTCCAAGTAGATAACATTAATAATAAACCAAAAAATGTTAAGCAAGCGGCTGCTAGATATAAGTATGTTTTATCATGAACAGTTGCGACCATTTTTGGAACTAAAGGATAATAACCTATATACATGCTTTTATTTTCGAATTCTGAGGATGACTGATTTTGAGTTTTGTTATCACCGCGATAATCGCTAAGAGATCCATTTGTTATGTTATCATATGTATTATTTAGATTTTCTGAAGTATTACTTGAATAATTTGAATCAATGATATAATCCAAAATTTCTTGGCTATCATCTATAGGTATGCCTTTAAGATCATTTAGGATATTAAAATTCTCTAAGGATCTAGAAGTATCAAGTTTTAAAAAATTTGAATCTTCCTTATTTAAGTTAGACTCAGATGCTAATATAAACCAGGTAATATCTTTATTACTATAACTGTCTCCAATACTATTTACAGGTTGAGCTTTATTTTGAAGTTCTATAGTTATATCTCCAACTGTTTTTTCTTTTGCATTAAATGAACCAAGAAAGCTATAGTTATAACTACCTCCAAATAAGGGAATAACTTTACCTTCAATTTCATATAAATATGTTGTATCATCCACTGTATTAGCTATTCCCAATGGTATAGGTTGCAAGAAATTCACTATAAACATTACGGCTATTAATAATGAAATAAATGTAGTACTAAACATCACAACAATTCTAGTGTTTTCTGGATGAAGAAGACCTTCCCCTTTCCAAGTTAGTTTATAATAAACCCATTTATGTCCTTCACGTTCTTTCTTTTTAATTAATCCAGCTTCATTAAGTTTTGCTAGATGCTCATGAAGAGTTGCTTTGTTTAAATTAGTAATTTTACAGATATCATTTAAATTCATTTTTTTACCATCAAGAGCACGTAAAATATCTAGCCTTGTATCTGAGGCAAGTGCTTTGAAAGTGTTCATATCAAGTGTTAATTTTGGCATTACAATATCCTAGTTTATTCTTTGTTTATATATATATTATTTGTTTTTGTTTGGTTTTTCCCGAACGCGTTTTATTAGTATTGTTATAAAAATCAAATAAAAATAGGTATTTCAGTTTATATTTGATTCATATATATTGGATTTATAATCATTTAAATTATTAAAAAAATATCTTCAATATCTAATTTTTTTTGATATTTTAAACAGAATAAAAACTTATAAATTAAACATATTTGTTTACTTTTAAATATGGAGAAATTAGAAATTATTAATTTGTTAAAAGATTGTGATGCCATCCAATTTGGTCGTTTTATTTTAACATCGGGTGCAGTTAGTAATTACTATATTGATATTAAAAAAGCAAGTACAAACCCTACTATTTTGAAAAAAATTGTAGAAGCTATGGCTGAATATGCAAAAGATAATGATATAATCGCAGGTATGGAGTTAGGTGCTGTACCATTAGCTGTTGCTTTATCATTAGAAACTGGAAAACCTTATGTGATAATTCGAAAGGAAAAAAGAGAACATGGAACAGAAAAACAAATTGAAGGTATGAATGTTAAAGATAAAAAAGTAATAATTGTTGAAGATGTAGCAACAAGCGGTAGTTCTATATTAAAATCAGTAAATATATTACGTGAGAATAAAGCAATAATTCATGAGGTAATTGTAGTTGTAGATAGAGAAAATGGAACTAAAGAGAAACTTCAGAAGATGAATATAAATTTTATTCCACTTATTACAGTTAGTGATATATTAAAAATCTAATTTTTTTAAATAGCATATTTTTAATCATAAATTTATACATAGTTTACACAATCAATTCTATTAATTTCTATTGTTTATCAAAAAGGATTAATTTAAATATTGTTTTGGTATAATAAATAGATTGAGGAATATTTATGGGAATATATAAAATAATAGATGTTGTAGGAGTATCTGAAAAAAGTTTCTCTGATGCTGCTAAAAATGCTGTATTAGGTGCAGCTGAAACTGTTAGAAATATTAAACGTGCAGAAGTTACCAAGTTCGATATAAAAGTTGAAAACGATAAACCTGTTATGTTTAGATCTGAAATGAAAATATCATTTGAAATTGAAAGATAAATTTTGTTATTTAGTTAACAAGAATATTCTAATTATTATTTTATTGTAAATCTTATAAGACATACTAATATAACAAAAAATATTTAAAAATAATCTCTTCTCACAAAGAGTTAATAAATGGAATTAAAAGTTTAAAGGAAATATACTTAAAATAAACACTGCCAAATACAATAAAATTTGTATTATTAATATTAAAAATGAAATGTTAGTAAACCAAAACCTTTTAAATTTTTAAAAAAATAGTTTGGTTTTAATATCTGATTTTACATATCATAAAAATTCCTGGGAGGTTTAATTAAATTTGAATATACTTGTAATTGGTGGCGGTGCAAGAGAACATTCTATATGTGATGCAATATTTCGTTCAAAAGATGCCCGACTATATTCAGTTATGAGTAATCTAAATCCTGGAATCAAGCGACTTGCTTCAGACTATATATTAGAAAAAGAAACAAATGTTGAAAAAATTGTGCAATACGCAAATAAAAATAAAATTGAGTTAGTAATTATAGGACCTGAAGCAGCACTAGAAACTGGATTAGTAAATGAGTTAAATAAAAATAATATAAAATCTTCATCACCTACAAAAGAAGCTGCACGTATAGAAACAGATAAAGAATGGATGCGCAAACTTTTAAAAAAATATAAGATACCTGGTCAACTAAAATATCAAACCTTTACAGACCCAAAAAAAGCAAAATTTTTTATAGAAAATTTAAACGGAGAAGTAGTAGTTAAACCAATAGGATTAACAGGAGGGAAAGGTGTAAAAGTCGCAGGTGATCATTTCAAGGATATAAATGAGACATTAAATTATATAAAAGAAGTAATAAAGAAAAAAATAGGTGGAAAAGCAAAAGTTCTCATAGAAGAAAAAGCAAATGGTGAAGAGTTTACCTTGCAAGCCTTTTCAGATGGAAAAACTATACTACCACTTCATGCTGTTCAAGACCATAAAAGATTACTACCAAATGACCAAGGTGTAAATACAGGCGGTATGGGATCATATTCATGTAAAAATGGTTTATTGCCATTCTTAACTAAAGGTGAATATGAAGAAGGAGCAGCAATTCTTCAAAAAATAATTGAATCATTAGATAAAGAAGGATGTAAGTATATAGGTCCAATTTATGGCCAATTTATGCTTACCGCAGATGGACCAAAGATAATTGAAATCAATGCTCGTTTTGGAGATCCAGAAGCATTAAATGTACTCCCACTACTAAATACAGATTTTGTTGAAATTTGCAAAGCTATGATAAATAATACACTTCATAATAAAAAATTAAAAATAAAAAAGAAATCTACAGTCTGTAAATACATAGTACCTGAAGGATACGGTGTTAAGAGTTTGATTGGAGAAAAACTCTTTATCGATGAAGAAAATATAAAAAAAACAGGATCACATTTGTTTTATGCATCTGTTAATAAAGAAAATGATTTTGTTACAACTTCTTCGTCTCGTTCACTTGCTGTAGTTGGTATTGCAGATGAAATTGTTGAAGCTGAAAGAATGTGTGAAAAAGCCTTGACTTATATAAAAGGAGATCATTACTTTATACGTCATGATATTGGAACACAAAAACTTATACAGAAAAGAATTGATCATATGGATCAGATTCGAGGAATGTAACTTTTATGAAAGAAGAAGTTTACCTTTATTTTATAGGAACTGCAGGTTCAGGGAAATCAACTCTAACAAATATTTTTAAACAATGGATGACAAATCAAGCTTTAGATTCAATAACTGTTAACTTAGATCCAGGTGCAGAAAATCTACCTTACTCAGCAGATATTGATATTCGTGATTGGATTTCTCTTAAAGAAGTAATGAAAGAATATAATCTTGGGCCTAATGGTGCTCAGATTGCTTGTGCAGATATGCTTGCTCTTAATACATCTGAAATTAAAGAAAATATTGAAACATTTAAATCAGATTATGTCCTAATTGATACACCAGGTCAACTTGAATTATTTGTATTCAGAGAAGCTGGTAAATATATAATAGAATTTTTAAATCCTTCAAAGAGTATGATTGCCTATTTAATAGATCCTAATCTATCAAAAACTGCATCAGGTTTTGTATCACAGATGCTACTTGCATTAAACACAAGTTTTAGATTAGAAAAACCACAGGTTAATATACTAAGTAAATCAGATATATTATCAGAAAAAGAACTTAACCTTTTATTAAAATGGTCTGAAGATCCAGATATACTTCAAGAATCACTTCTCTCGGAACAAGCATCAATATATCAAGATATGAATAATGGAATTCTAAATCTTATTAAAGATTTTCAAGATCAATTAAAGGTATACCCAACAGGAAAAGAAGAATTCCAAGGTATTCCAGATATTTATACTATAGTACAATTAGAATTTAAAGGTGGAGAAGATATACTTAGCGATTAATTTTTTTATTATTTCATGTTTTTAACAATATTTATAATAAAAGGTGGAATAGATCAGATTAGACTGAAGAAAAAACTTATTTATGATATTTATATAAAATAAAAAAATAGATCTATTTCACTTTATTTTTTCCTTTTCGTCAAATTCGTTTATTACATTTAGTAGTAAATCATAATAAGATAAAAAACAAGCATATAGACCTAATACAGCAGAAATTGAATCTGTGTTTTCTGCTTTTAGCTCATCTTTTATTAAAAAATCTATTTTTTTAAATATTTTATCAACATTTTCAAAAGGTACTTTTTTAATAATATTATCCATATCTTCTAGTGTTTTCTCAGTAAATATTTGTGTTCTAATATAATTAAATTTTCTAAAATCTGATTCTGTTATTGGTATTATCTCCTCATCAATATCTAAAGGTTCTTTCATCAATCTCACCTTATCTTCTTTCAATTCTTATAGTATATAATTAATCAATTCTGTTTTTTAACCGATCTAAATTCTTTATATCTAAATAACATTTTTAAATGTTTTATAAAAAGTGAAAAATAAAGTTATTTTTTATCTTTGTCTATTACTAAATCCAATAATATAATCACAATACGGACAACAATACATTGTTTCTTGACCAATAAAACCTGTTCCTTTATTTTCTTTTTTCACATCATTAATACTTATATTTTGTTTACAGAATGGACAAATTCCCATAATCAATTTCTCCTTAATTCAAACATATTAGATCTGTTTATAAAAAAATCGTTTTTTAAAGGTTTTAAGGA
>JBFEOQ010000058.1:0-8370 GCA_041550515.1 Thermoplasmatota archaeon
ACCAGCTGCAATGGCTGCCGCTTATCATATATCTCCTGTTTTAAATATTGGTGAAACAACTATGGCTTATAACATGCTTGATATGGCTAGAACATGGTCTGAATATAAAGGAGATTATTATCATGGATGTAGATCATTAGGACATATTCCACATATGAATGAACCATCTGAATTTTCTAATCCTCCATCATGGATTAAGTTGTTAATTTATTATCTTCAAAATGATGAACTTCCACAGGTTGGAGGTGATTTAAGACTTCATTGGTATGGTGGTATTCATAAGGATTTATATGATATGATAAATAGATATAATCTTGATAATGATGGAAGAGAAGCATATTTATTTGTTTCACCACGGGATAATGACATACGTGATTTAGTATGTAGGATTTTTACAGGTAATAACTCTTATGCAGGACATATTATGCTTGAAACACCAGCGCTCTCATCAGCTCATATCAATCGAGATATACTTTATCCAGCTGTTATATATGCAAATGAGGGTAGAGATGTAATAAGTTCATGTTTTATGAATTACCGAGATGGACATGATTGGACTTGTAATGATGGGAAAAAATACAAAGATTATGTAACACAGACACTTAAAGAAATGGGTTTTTCACATGGTAGATTCTTTGAAGGACATAGTCTTTGGGAACCACTTTTAAAAAGATATAACGATGGTGCAGCTCTAATTTATCACTGTAGCCATGGTACTGGTGGTTCTGGTATATGTTGCATGTATGAAAACATAGAAGAACAATTCCCACTTGCTCATCCAAATAATGAAAACTATAAAAATTTCAGATGGTGGGATGGTTGGCGTGGATATTATTATGATAAATCAAAAATTGAAACACCACGGGATTCAGGGCTTACATGGCTAAATTCAGTAGAACCAAACCTCTATGACATTGTTCATTTCAAATATTGTGATGAATTATTTGATAATCTTCATAGTCAGTTTAATTTTTGGATGAGCTGTACAACAGCGGCGCACTTTGGACCAAATATTTATCTCGAACATGGATGTGCGCTATATTTTGGAAATGGCAATACAGGTAGGTCTCCACAAGAAGAAGTTCTAGACCAATGGGTTTTTGAAGATATAATGGATAAAGGCTATGGTGTGGGAGAAGCATTATCAAATTATTTATGGCTTCATCAACGTGATTATACTACTAGTGATCCATTTACAATATATGGTAAATCTTCTGTGCTTGATCATGAATATCTTGCAAATGAGCAGATGATTTTTGGTGATCCAAATCTACAGATTTACAGTCCAGAATGGATAGAACCTGTACCAATTGATAGCTAGGTAATAATCCTAATAATATTTTTTCTTATTTTTTACATTTTGTTTTTAATAATAGTTATTTTTTTTAAAATTTGTTATATATGATTCTAGTAAGATTTAAAATGAAATAATCTATACAATTTTTTAAGATAATAATGAAGGGGAACATAAAAAAGTTTTTTTTAAAAAAGGGTGATAATATAAAAAAATATGATGTTATTGTGATTGGTAGTGGTTCTGGTGGAGAAATAGTGGATGCAGCACTTAGTGATGGTTTCTCTGTGGCATGGGTTGATAAAGGTCCTCTGGGAGGAACTTGTTTGAATTTTGGTTGTATCCCTTCTAAAATGCTTATTTACCCAGCGGACCGTGTAATAGAAATCAAAGAATCAGAAAAACTAGGTATTAAGGCTGAAATAAAAGATATTAATTTTAAAAAAATCATGGAACATATGAGAGAACCAGTTCGTGAGAGTCATGAACATATGGTACTCGGTTTGAAAACTACCATGGAAAATTTTCAATATTACAAGGGTGAGGGACATTTTGTTGATGATTACACAATTGAAATAAATAGTGAACAAATTAAAGCAGGAAAAGTTTTTATTGGTACTGGTGCGCGTCCTTTTATTCCTGCTATCAAAGGAATTGAAGATGTAGATTATCTTACAAATAATAATGTTTTTAATCTTACAGATAAACCTGATAGTATTGTGATTGTTGGTGGAGGTTATATTGCGGTTGAGTTTGCTCATTTTTTTTCTGCGATGGGTACAAAAGTTATTATTCTTCAGAGGGGAAATAGACTTATTACAAATGCTGAACCTGAGATTTCTGATTTATTAAAGAATTTAATGGATAAAAGAATGGACATTATTACAAATTTTGATGTCTTAGAGTTTAAAAAACAAGGGAGTCAGATTGTAGTTATAGGAAAGGATGGAAGTTCCGGTAATGAGAAGCAATTCTCTGCTGAAAAAATAATGATTGCTACTGGTCGTAAATCAAATGCAGATCTACTTAAATTAGAAAACACTGGTGTTGAAATTGATTCTCGTGGTTATATCAAGGTTAATGAGTTTCTTGAGACAAATAAGAAGAACATTTGGGCTTTTGGTGATGCAATTGGAAGATACATGTTTAAACATGTAGCAAATGAGGAAGCCCTTCTGGCTTGGCGTAATGCTGTGCAGGATCATAAGACCCCAATGGATTATAGCGCAGTTCCATATGCGGTTTTTACTTATCCACAAATAGCTGGTGTTGGTTTATCTGAAGAAGAGGCGAAAAAAAGTCATCAGATTTTAGTTGGAAAAGCTAAATATAGTGATGTTGTAAAGGGTGAGGCAATGGTGGAACTAGAAGGTTTTACCAAAGCTATAGTTAACAAAGAAGATGGGACAATTTTAGGATTTCATATTATTGGACCATATGCGCCTATACTTGTTCAGGAGGTTGTTAATGCTATGGCTCTTGGTGGACAGATTGGTTATATCGGTCGTGGTATGCATATTCATCCGGCGCTTCCAGAAATAATTCTAAGGACATTTGGTAACCTAAAAGAACTATAAAAAATGTTATTTTAACGATTATCATTACAATAAAAATATAGTGGGTCCAAATCTTTTCTTCTTTTTATAAATTTTTTACATTTTGTTTTTTATAAGGATTGTTTGAGTTTAATTATCAGCTAGGGGATTTTGATATTTACAGAGTTAAAAATTGGCTTGAACATGATGAAATAGATACTACGGATAAATATGTGCATTTTTCAGAGATGTATTACAATCAATACAAAAAAGCTGGATTCATAATGCCCTTAGATCATAAAAAAATGTGAAATGAAAGCATAAGGAGAAAACCAGAGTTTGCGAAAATAAGGCAACTCTCCTCAATTTTTTTCCTGTTGATTCAAGTGGGCCCGCTGAGATTTGAACTCAGGTTACTACCACCCCAAGGTAGAAGGATGCCAAGCTACCCCACGGGCCCCTGAACAAGATTTGTTATCAGGGAATGTGTTATTAGATTTACTATTCGATGTTGATTTTTGACTGTTAATAATTCTTCTTTTCTGTTTAATTGTTTTTCTTTATTAATTTGTAGCATTATTACTTGGTGGAGATGATAGTGATTGATAATTTTATGGATAATTTATTAATTGGTATTCCATTTCAACTTTATGTCATCATTTGATGAGTTATATAGAATAAATAAACAAAATCTTCAGGATGCTGTTACTGTACTCGATAGTGCTTTTTCTGAGGATTCAATGTGGAAAGAAGTATTCGATGATGAAGAAAAGAACCGAATATTAACCGAGGTTATGGTCAGATTTTGTTTGACTTATGGTAATGTTGTTTCTACATCTGATAAATTAGAAGGGGTAATGGCAATTGCACCTTATGGTAAAGATATGAACATGGTAAGCATTATTCGGAGTGGTGCTTTCTTTCTCTCTATGAAAATTGGTAATGAAACCAAAAAATTCAATGTTCTTAGTGATATTGTTGAAGAAGCAAAGAAAAATCTTCATTTAGACCCATATATACATCTGTTGATAATGGGTGTTTCACAAGATTATCAGGGAAAGGGTTTAGGTGGAAAATTAGTACGAGCACTTATAGAAAAATCAGAATCAGAGAATAAACCTATCTATTTAGAGACACAAAAAGAAGATAATATTCATTTCTATGAAAAGTATGGTTTTACTGTTAAGAAAAAAATCATTCTTCCTGAGCCATTTAATTTACCAATGTGGTTAATGCTTCGAGATGTGAAATAATTATTTCATAAATGCTTTAACTAATCCAAATAGAATAAAACAAACACCAAGACCTACTAATACTCCTACAGCTTTTTGGTTATAATAAATTCCAAGACCGAGACCAATCATCAAAGGTCCAACAAAAACAAGACCACCAACAGTATCAGATTTTTTCTATTCTACTTTATCTGCTATTATATCATACTTTAAAAATGTTAATTCAAGGCATCTTAAATAATTTTAAATTTGTAGCATTATTATTTGCTAATTAGTATGTAGATAGGTATGAATTAATTGATATTGAATTGGATGATTATTTGTTTTAAATTTATTTTTGTTTTTCTATTGCATTGGCTATTTTTTCTAATCCAGCATATATTACTCCACCAGCAATAATTGCTCCAACCATTATTAAAACACCTACAATTATATATGCAATTTCAGTATCCATTTCTTCACTCCTTTTAAATGCAATCATGAAACTTTTAATAATTAATAAAAACAGTGATATTATTAGATTTTCATCATTTGTAGCATTATTACTTGGTGAAAATGATAGAGATGGTTAGCATGATTGTAAAAGAAATTAAAATATCTCAAAAATTTTAAAAAAACCATATATCACAAATAAAATGGATAATAACAGAAAAGGAACTAATATCCAATTTTCATGTACGAGTAATCTCTCTCCTTTTAATCTCATATTTGCAACTAAGGTAGAAGGAAGAATATAAATAATAAAAAGAACTGAAAGTATCTTTATTTCAAGAGTTTCTATAAAAAATAAAATCAGACCAATCACTATGAGTAATCCTGTTAAAGGATACATCGCCCAAAGTAATTTTTTAGGACTGAAATAAACAGCAGATGTTCGAAGATTTGCCTTTTTATCAAATTCATAATCAGTTACAATAGTTGGAATATAAAAAATAGTAGTCATAACGAATGCTCCAAAAATTATAAGAGGATGCATATTTCCCCCACCTATACTTAAACCTGCAATGAATATTAAACCACCAGCAGCTGCATTACATAAGATATCACCTATAGGTTTTGCTTTGAATCTCAAAGGCGGTATCGAGTAAATATACCCCACTACATCAACTATTAAAATCAGAAAGAAAAAAAGAGTATTTACAAAAAATGCAAAAACAATTGATACAATCAAAAATAAAATACTAATAAATATTGCATTTTTTTCAGATATTTCACCAGTTACTATAGACTGATAAGCAAGATTCATATCCTTTGATCTTCCATCATGTAATTTATCTACATTTTTATCAGCTAATGCATTTAGAATAAAACTAAAACTCATCCAAGAAGAAAATGCAATAAAAGAAAAGAGTACCTGAAGTAGAATAATATCTGATGTTGCACCAAGCCCAAAACCTATAGAGAAAGGTAGAAGAAATGTAATCCAAGCAACAGGACGCAGTAATCGAAAATACTTTGATTTCATATTGTTCTAACATTATTATTGTTATTATACTATATAACAACCTCTTTATTTTGAATTAATATATCCACATAATTTATGGATATTTCGATTTTCTGAATGGATAAGTAGCATTATTACTTGGTGAATATAATTTTAACACATCAGAATGAAAATATTTTTTCTAAAATTATCATAAAACTAATATACCATTAATTAATAAATCAGGATGGGAGGTGAAAAATGTTATTACATATAACTCAAATCCATACTCCACAAACCTGCACAAAAAATGAAGGTGGGTTAAAGGCACTATATAAAAATGTCAAAGGAGTTAAGCTGCTAGCAATATATGGAGCATTCTCTGAACATATAACATATTATATCGTAGAAGCAGAAAATTTAGAATTGATTTACGATTTCCTTGAACCAGGATGGTTGCGATGCACCAGTAAAATCACACCAGTGGTTCAAAGGCCGATTGAGTAGTAATTTTCTTAAAAAAAATATTTGTTATAAGATTGCATAACTTATTTTGTGATATAACAATATTCCTCTTTTTCTCTAAAAACTTGCAATATTTGTAGCATTATTACTCGCAGATTATGATAGAATGGATTAGTAACCTATCTTTAGATATATCTATTTACTACAAACCTATCACTCTACAGCTATTATTCTATTAAGTATTACTGTATTACTATAGCAAAGACACACCCATAACCTTATCATATGTTTTCTTTAAGTCCTCTTCTGACTGACAGTATTATTATATTAAATCTATAAAACCAAAATTTTTAGATTTCACACCCTACTTTTTAGATATAAAATACCCTTTTAGAGTATTATTAATAGGTGATAATGATGATAAAAAAGAGAAATGTAATTCTAATCGAAATTAACTGCATCCCTCATTTTATAAAACTTAATTATATTGGAACTACTCTAACAAATATAATTCTCGGAGAAGTAATATATTCTCGAATAATCAAATCTTTATTTAGAATAAGGATTTCATCTTGAACCGAATAAGTATAAAATTCTCCACCTATAATTCCAAAAAACAGATAATATGTAAAATGACCTTGATACTCTTCCTCAGTTTCAGTAAAGTTACCAATAGCGAATACAAATCCAATACTTTCAATTTGAATATATGTTTTATCTACTTCTTCAAATTTACTAGTATTTATATTACTACTTGCAGAAATTGGAACAACGGTAACTACCAATAAAAAAATGATTATAGAACATACAATTTTATTTTTCATATATTTTCCTCCCACTAAACATGATATATGTTATCATGCCATAAATCTTTCGATAAGGATAAATATAATAAACTAAAAGAAATTTGCAACTTTTGTTAGATTTATTACTTACTAATTAAGATGAAGATGGAGTAGTAACCTATCTTTAGATATATCTATTTACTACAAACCTATCACTCATCAGCTAGCATTCTACTATGTATTACTGTATAATAGACTAATCAATTATTTTATTATAAATTCTCTTAACTCTTTTTCAGTTATTTTGGTGAAGCTAAATGAAAAACTACAGTATCATATATGAAACCACTACCATATTGTCTATCTGAATTATTTACATAATATGGATTGATAATTGCTTCAAATATATAATCACCCTCAGGTAATATTGGAAAAGTATCTATATATGCAGTAATGTTATCTGCAAGAAGAGGAATAATATAATTAGATACTCCATAGAATATAGAGAGTTCTACAAGTTTTTCTTCACCAGGTTTAAAAAAATGAAAAACAGGTATAAGCTGAGGTAAAAGCTTTCTATAAGGATAAAAAACTAAAATTTTATAATCTTCCAAATCTGGATAAATATATCTAACAGCAAAACCGCAAGGTAAATTACTCTTCACAAAAATTTTTTCATCCCAATTATTCTTCAAATAAGCTTTCAACAACCAAATCCTATATCCTATTTGTTTAACTTCAGCTCTTATCGTCAATGGGTTATCAGTATTAGTTAATGTTTTTTCATCATATGATTTAGAATTTATATTAAAATTGATAGCAGTTCCTGAATAAGATATACCACATATAATCAACAATAAAAATACTAAAATTCCAAATATTTTCTGCATAAATATTACCTCCAGTTCTCCAATAAAACATTTAAATTGAAGTATATAAAACTATGCTAATAATTGTCATTTAATGACGAAATAATAAATTTTATTGTGATTTTATTTAAACAATAGTAACATATCAACAGAGAAATCTATTTACTAATACACATTGCTCATCATACTATATTATTACACATCACTTTATCATATATCTTCTTCAAATCTTCTTCAGATTGAGCATTATAATGCATTAAGTCAACATCACCCTTTAAACTATGCCCCATTAGAATCTTCTTTATAGAAGTTGGACCACCTCTTCTATCCCATTCCTGTGAAAAGTATTTCCTAAACATCTTAACTCTAATTGGAGATTTTCTAAAAGCTCGTTGAACATCAGATTGACCAAATAAATATTTCAATGTACACTTGTCCTTGAAGCAATTATAATATTCTTTAAGAATCTCACTTGTTTCTTCTGTAAAAAATGATACTCTTGACTGCTTTGTCTTTGTATGTTGTCCTATATCAGGTTTATGATTAATATAAACAATACAATTATCTAAATTTATATCCTCAAATCTTAATTGATAACATTCCTCAGCTCTAATACCACTATCACAACATAATTTAATTACAGATTTATATCTTAATTCAAATTTAGAACCTTTAAAATAATTTAAAACCTCATTAATATCATCATCTGTCATTCTTTTTGCAATATATACTGGATCTCTTGGTGGTTTTACTGCATTAATCCATTC
>JBFEOQ010000059.1:0-8305 GCA_041550515.1 Thermoplasmatota archaeon
AAAAAAATGATAAACTTACTTATTGTAATAATTTTAATAATAAGTGGAATCGGAGCTGTTGCAATAGACAAACAACAAACAAATTATATAGTCATAAATAATTCATCTGAAATAAAATTCTCAACATTTGAAATAACAGATACAAATAAAGGTTACTATGAAATAAAAATGAATGATATTTCAACTTTTTTGATGGAACCTGGAAGACCAATGCTTCCAAAAGTTGTAGAAACTTATGAGTTACCTTTTGGAGTTAAAAATGTTGAAGTTGAAGTAAAAATAAATAATATTAATGAAAAATTAATCCAAAATGAAATTCAACCTTCTCCAAGAATGTTGCCTATGATTACACCTGAACAGATCAGTTTATCAAGAGAAGAAAAAGATTTGTCTATTTACAATAGTGATAATCCTTATCCTTCTAATTGGTATACATATAGTATTCGTTGTGGTTTAAACAATGAAAATGAAAGAGTGACATATGTTACTATACATATTTTTCCTATAAAATATATTCCAAATCAAGGTAAATTGCTTATATCTGAAAGTAGTGATATACAAGTAAATTATGAAAAAATAGTCGAACCTAAAATTGATGTATTATCTTCATATGATCTTGTTATTATTACACCATCTAAATTTGCAAATGAATTAAACAGATTAGAAACTCATAAAAATAATGTAGGAATAACCACATTTTTGAAAACAACTGAAGAAATATATTCTGATTATAATGGTGTTGATAAACCAGAGCAAATTAAATATTTTATAAAAGATGCAATTGAAACTTATGATATAAAATATGTTCTCCTAGTAGGTGGTTTAAAATCACAGATATATGCTAAACCAAAAGATGATACAAATCAAGGAAGTAAGGGATGGTATTTACCAGTTCGTTATACAAATTTATATGATAAACCTAAATTTCCTCTTTATTCAGAAGAAAATATATTCGATCCAGGTGTTATAAGTGATTTATATTATGCAGATATTTACGATGGGGAAGGAGGTTTTTCAAGTTGGGATCCCAACAATGATGGTGTTTTTGCATCTTGGGCATATCCAGATCCAAATGTCAAAAATGATACAGATATCGATATGGTCCCAGATGTATGTATAGGACGTTTAGCATGCAGAAGCTTAAAAGAAGTAAAAACAGTAGTTGATAAAATCATAAAATATGAAACAAGCAATGTAAAAGAAACAGATTGGTTTAATAAAGTAACTACTATAACAGGTGATGGATTTTTAGATCAAGAAGATTTAAATATTCAATGGGATACAACAAATCTTTCCAATGGAGATTATACAATTTATGCACAAAGTTTTAATGAAGATGACGAAGGAGGACCAATAGATACAATTCCAATTCAAATAGATAAAACGAAAGAAACACATATTACTTTTAATCATGATGATTATCTATTAGTCCCTAACTTCCCAGAATATCCTTCACCTCCAATTGCAAAAATTGTTACAATTTCACCAAATAATATTTTAGGAAATACTAATTATGAATATACACCTAGTGAAGGCGAAGCATATAATAATAATTTTAATCCCTGGGCAAACATAAGCTATGTAAATGGTATCTTAACGATTCGCGGTAAATCATATGATCCCAAACCCTATGGAAATTTAACAGATATACATGTTTGGATAACAGATCAAAATGATAATGAAGTATTTTCAGACTGGAGATACGACTTAGAAATGTATTACGAAGGTGAATGGACTGTTGGTGATAAAGAATTATATAATCGTGGCGGAGCATTGTTCTATATGGAAGGATTTGAAAAAGAAATATATTGGACTTCCAACGGTCTATACAGTGACCAAAAAGATATTATAGACGCCTTACAACCTGGTAGTGGTTTTGTATTCATGTCCGGTCATGGTAGCCCTAACTCATGGGGCGACCAGTATCCAGGAATACCAGGTAATCGTGGATATGGAAGTGCTGGTAGTTTAACTGTTACTAACATAAGACCCTGGGCTCCATACATAAAATTCCCATTATACCCAATTGATACCTTGAATAATGGCGATAAACTACCTGTAACTGTAATAGGAGGATGTCATAACAGTCAGTTTAATGTTTCAATAATACCTGGTTTATATCAAGGTCTTATATTTCTTTTACCATCTTTACCGGATAACTACATGTGGTGTCATGGAATGCCTGTACCTGAATGTATGAGTTGGAGGTTTGTAAGAAGCCCAAACGGTGGGGCAATCGCTACTATCGGTAACACAGGTCTTGGGTATGGTATGCCAGGTAAAGTTTTAACGATTGGTGGAGGAGATGGTTGGATAACAATAGAGTTCTTTAGACAATACGGTGAACATAATCAAATTGTTTTAGGACAAGCTCATTCTCAAGCAATTACAGAATATATAAAAATATTTGATATGACTGATCTTGAAGCAGGCCATCCTAAATCGGTGCAGCAATGGGTGCTATTAGGTGATCCAAGTCTTCAAATTGGTGGTTATGAATAAAATATTTTCATAACTTTTTATTTTTTTATAAGAGTTTTTACCCAGTAAGATAAATAGTTAAATATTATCAATTTATATCAAGAGATATGGTTATACAGCAGATAAAAGTAGGTTTTGATAATTTTAGCTATATTGTATATGATTTAATAAGTAAAAATTCAGCTATTATTGATCCAAGTACTAGTATAAATAAACAAATTAATTTTTTAAAATCAAAAAAACTTGATTTAAAATATATTATTAATACTCATCATCATATGGACCATACAGATAAAAATGTAGAATTAAGTAAATTATATTCAAAAGCAAAAATAATTATATCAGAGAAATATAGAAGAATATTAGACATAAAACCGGAGATTAAGGTATATGAAGGTTTTATGTTAAAAATAAGTAATATACATCTTAAATTCCTACTTACACCAGGACATACTCCAGATGGATTATGTATTATAGTTGATGATAAAGCGATTTTAACAGGCGATACTCTTTTTATTGATAACTGTGGCAGGGCAGATCTTCCAGGTGGAAATTTAAATGATTTATTTAATAGTTTACAGAAAATAAAACAACTATCAGATAATATTATTATTTATCCTGGTCATGATTATGGATCTAAACCTTTTGATAATCTTGGTAATCAGAAAAAAACAAATAAAACATTACTTGCAAAAGATTTAAATGAATTTTCAAAAATACCCTAAGAATTAGTTTAAAAAGTAGAGAGCTATTCTTTGAAGTTTGATTTTTTAGTAATATCTCTTGATTTTAATTTGGAGGCGTATATGGGTTAAACGCTGGATCTCCATAAAGTACGTATTCGTAAAAAGAAGTATATTTTGTAGCTAAATGAATACCTTTTCCTTCATCTCCACCAGAACTTAATGGTGGGCTCCACCATAACTCCCAGTCTTCATCTTCTGGTAAATATTGGTTCTTTGCATCTCTAAATGCTCTTCCTACTGTTGCATCATCTTTTGAAAGATAATCACACATATCATTAAATATCTTTACTCCAAAGTGGAATTCCGGATAGATACCTTGTTCAACTTTCCTTTCCCATTGCCTAAGATTAATTTCCGTTCTTAATTTTGTATCAAACATATACCTCTTTGGTTCTAGATATCCTCCGGGTATGTTGGAACCTGTGGTTGATGCAACTAGACAATTAACTCCTGAATGTATTAAAGTCTGTCCTATGTTTTCTTGTGGATACATCCCAGTTATTCTACCACAGAAACAACTTTCAAGCCAAGCAAATGATGGGCCAAATTCAACAGATGCTATTTTCCGAGGATTATATGCTCCAACATCTTCAAGACTCCCTCCAGGCCCCCAGAATCCTCCAACAAAATGAGGTAAAAATGTATTTTTTAGGATATTTGACCAAAGATTTGGAGCATTTAATATAACTCCATCAAAACTTGATGATACAAGGTCAAGTCCACCCATACCAAAACCATATGGTGAACCGTGACCTGTGAGCCATATAAAGTTACTATTTTCTAGGATTTCCCGTCCTTTAACAGTTCCTTCACCAGCAAGATTTCTAACCTGGTTCTTATTAAATGTAAGTCTATTCCAAAGATTTACAGTTTTAAGTGCGTTAATAGCATAATCACTAAGACCATCAACCATAGCTGATTCATGAAGTGCCGTTAAAACATTGAAACCTAAATCCTCTCCCACTTCACTTTCAATTGCTTGACATGAAATTCTACTAAAACCAGTATCATATTTCCATGGACCTACAACAAAGTTTACAAGACCAGTACTGATAGTATAAATTAATTTTGGAATAAGTCCTATAATTGGAAGGTTTAGTATTTGAACCCATAGTGGTTTTTGAAAATCTAATCCAGCTCCAAATAAATTACCAAAGTTTTCTTTCCATTCTTTTAGTTCTGCATTTAATATAATATCATTATAAAATATAGATCTAACAACTAATGCATCAGCATCTTGTATGTCCCATCCAGTAATTCGTCCAACAATATTTTCGATGAATGGATGATCTTTGGAATAAATATCACCAGCTAGATTTGACCAATCGTATTTAACTGGATCTATATTGCCATAAATATTATCACTTTGTGTTCCACCACCACCAAAGTTTAATGCAACTGTATCATCAACTCCATCTCCATCTATATCACCTATTGGTTCAACTTCGTTTTGATATACATATCTTGGTAAACCCATTGCTCCACCAACAATGGCAATATAAATTGGGTTTTCTTGGTAATGTTCTTGAACAAATTTTATATCACTATCTTTAGTGTAATCAATTTCTGCTATGTCTGCAAGTAATTTATTTAAAGGCTGATGAATATTATCATAAACATGTCTGTTTGACATAATAACTAGATCAGGATTTCTACCAGGTAAGTAATATCCGGGACATGTTTTACCATTATCAGTTCTAATGTCATCATCTGCTGTAAATGCAAAATCTTCTTTTGCAAATATTATTCCTTTATGATATGCTGTAAGATACGGGGCTATTGATGATAAACCCTGCATCATTGGATACTTTGGGTTTTCTAATTTTTTAATTATGACTTTAGCTGATACTTTTCCTTCTTTAAGAAGAGACCATCGACCAGTTGCTGTTATTTTATAAGATTTTCCACCACAATCATATAAAACTTTAACAGTACGTCCACTATCCTCAACTATATTACCTGTACCATCTAGAGTTGCTGGTCCACCTGAAGTTTTTATTCCACCCAGAGCTAAGCCTCCATCAGCAGGATTAATTTCAAAATTTGCAAAATCACCAAATTCATCTATGCCATCTAACTCATGATTATAACCAATTACTTCAACAAGTGCATATTTATAATCATCAGGTATTGTAAAATCCCATACTAATTTAGCAGTGAAATAGTGCAATATAAAACTAAGCATATTATCCTTGTTCATAGTTGTTGAAGTAACAACCTCAGGGCCAAAGTAATATTCTTTAGTATCGAGTATTTCTGGAGGATAAGCATCCAATGGGTTTGCTAAGGTTAGATAGTTTAATTCTCCAAATTTTTCTTTAACTAAATAAGTTGAGTTTTCAACTACTTCATCGATAGAATTAAATTTTAAGTAACTAAAAATACTATGAGATTCATTAATATTACCACATATAATAACTGCTTTTACACCAAGATTAGTCAAAGCATTTACAACTTCACTGTCAAATTCATCACATACTATAATTGGAATGCTAAGATAAGATGCTATTGGAACAGCATTAATACCTAAAGAATATCCCTCCATGTTATTTTTAATTAAGAGAGCAGTATTACTTTTTTTCCAATAATTTTTAGCAAGATTTAATGAAAATTCTTGAATAGAATCGTGTTCCATTTCTGCTAAATTAGTTACTTGATAGTTATCTAAATAATTTTTTTGTAAATTATCTATTGCATCTGATGTTTCTTCAAAGTTTTTAATATACAATGGAATTATTTCTTGTTCACCTTCAACATCATAGTGAACTGCTAAAGGTGTTGCTATTAAAGCATAAAAGGGATTTTTATCTGCAACAGTTATTGCCTGAGGTAAATTTTCTATAGAACCATTTAACTCCTCAAAATCTTTTATATCAATATAACTTACCTCCTCTTGAACTGGGTTATAATAATAAATACCAATAGATGCTAAAATTAAAATAAAAACTCCTAAAACTGCAATTATCTTATCATTTTTTTTCATTATTTTTATCCCCCATTACATATTTATATTAATGTTGACTCTTTTTTAAATTTTTGTTATACACTTGTATACTTAATAGAAAACATTAGAATTATTCTATATAATGCTTTCTATTAAAATGAAATTTAATTATAGAAAATATATTAATGAGTTCAAATTAACAATACATTTAATAATAAAATGTTTCATTACCCACAAAACTATTGGGAGAAATAAAATGACAGATATTGAAATGTCAAAACAACTACAAGATCAAATAAATAGATTACAACAAATGAGAATGCAATTACAAATGTTAATTCAACAAAGACAACAGGTAGATTTAAGACTTAAAGAAATAGAAGAAGCAACAACAGAATTAAAAAAAACAGATGATAAATCAGCTATTTACAAAAGTATAGGATCACTTCTTATTAAAACGAAAGGTAAAAATGATGTTTTAAAAGAATTAAAACAAAACAAGGAATCACTTGAGCTTAGGAAAAGTACACTTGAAAAACAAGAAGGTAGAACAAAAGAAAAATTAACTGAACTACAAAGTAAAGTTCAAAATTCATTAAAGGTTAATGAAACAGCTGAAGCTAATTAAATATATTAAAAAATGATAACCTAGGTCTGTGATAAAATAAATATTTCATTACAAAAAGAAAATAAAAAATCAATTTTAGAACATAAAAAAAGAGCAAGTATTTTATTTAAAATTATTTTAATAATTGGAATTATAATGATTAGTCTTTCTGCATTTTTATTAATAATCCCATCAACTCATAATAAATATTCAGCCTTATCAGAAATTTTTCTGTCTTTATCAATAATTTTTCTAGTTATTTCAGCCATTATTTATTTTCTTAAAAAACAATTTGATAAACTTCTAAATATTGTTGATAAAATAGATGATAATAATCATTAGTAAGTTTATAAAATACGAATTTAAAAAGATATAAATTATTCAATTTATTTCCCATATCTTCTCTGTCTTTTTTGTATTGTTCTAATCGCTTGTAAAAAATCCCTTTTTTGAAATGCTGGCCAATATACATCAGAAAAATAGAGTTCTGAATAAGCTAGTTGCCATAGTAAAAAGTTAGATATTCTTTCTTCACCTGAAGTCCTAAGTATAATATCTGGGTCAGGTAAATCTTTTGTATAGAGATAGTGTGAGAAAGTTTTTTCTTTTATTTCTTCTATTTTTAATTTATCTTCTTTTACATCTTTTGCTATTTTTTTTATTGCCTGTATTATCTCTTCTCTACCACCATAAGCAAGAGCTATGTTAAATGAATATTTATCATAATTTTGAGTTTGTTTCATTATTATTTTTGCTGATTTAGCTATTTCATTTGGTAATGAATCAATATGTCCTATTACTCTGACTCGAACTTGGTTCTTATGTATTCTTGAATCTTTTGATGCGTTTTCAAGCTCTTGTTTACATAGATCCATAAGGGTTTTTACTTCATCTGTATTTCTATTAAAATTTTCTGTGGAAAAAGCATAAATTGTTAAATTTTTTATTCCTAATTCAAAACACCATTCTAAAACCTCAACTATTTTTTCTCGCCCAATTCTATGACCTGCTTCAGGCTTTAAATCTAAATCTTTTGCAAAGCGTCTGTTTCCATCCATTATTATTGCTAAATGTTTTGGGATAGGATTTTGTTTTATTTCATCTAGTAGTTTTAAATCTCTAAAATCATTAAATTTTTTTGATATTATATTGTATGTATCTGATCTGTAGATCATTGAACCTATTTTTCTAAATATATTATTTTTGATTGCATATTTTTCTAGCTCGTTAATTTTTTTACCAGCTAGTGCTTTAAGTGTCGTTTTTCTTTTTGTAATGTTTTTACAACTCCTATGTAATTCAATAATATGTGTTTATATTTAAAAATGTTTGAAAAAGTAGATAAATTAATTTAAAAAAAATTATGAATATGAATTCTTATTTTAAGAGATAATAAAATTATTTTTTGTTTTTATTTACAAATTTTTTTATTTCTTCTATATTTTCTATTATTAACTCTGCTTTTCTAAGTCCAAATCTAAATGGGTATGCATCATTTTCATCTCTTTTAATTGCAATGACTGGATT
>JBFEOQ010000060.1:0-8155 GCA_041550515.1 Thermoplasmatota archaeon
GCTTTTACAATTAAAAAGTTAAAATCCAATTATATCTCTTTATTCTTTAGAATGGAGAAAAATCATCAATACTTCAAAACTATGTATCAGCACATTAACATGGGTTTATTATATTTTTTGAATATAACTTCAAAAAAATTATTTTTTTTGATAAATTTCTATAAAATATTCTATACTTCTATCATATGTTCTTTCAGCATATTCTGGAAAATAACAAGCAGGTAATTCTCCTCGTTTTCTATGATAATGCAAACATTCGCAGCATATACCTTTTTTACTACATGAATAACTACAATTGCATATTGTTTTATTGTCTTCTTTTTTGCATTCAACCATTTATTATCACCATCTTTTATGATATTAATTTTTTAAACTCTTCTTCATTAATTATTTTTAAATTAAGTTTTTTTGCTTTATCTAATTTTGAACCAGGTTTATCACCTAATATTACATAATCAATATCCTTGCTTACCGAGCTTGTAACAACACCACCTTTTTGTTTAATTAAATCCGATGCTTTAGATCTTGATATACTTGATAATCCACCTGTGAAAACAAATTTTTTATCTGATAATTTAAGATCTTGTTTCATCTCTGTTTTTGTTTTAACACCAATATTTTTTAATTTTTTTAATAAAGTGATATTTTCTTCGGTTGAAAAAAAAGTTACTATTGCTTCAGCAGATTTATCACCTAATCCATCTATCTGTTTTAGTTCTTCTTCACCTGCTTTTGCAAGTTCGTCGATAGAGGTATATTTTTTTGCTAGAAGTTGAGACGCAAATTTTCCAACATGGCGTATTCCAAGACCATAGATTAAACGTGATAAATCTTGTTGTTTGCTTCTTTCAATTGAATCTAGTAAATTTTCTGCTGATTTATCTTTAAAACCTTCAAGTTTTAATAAATCTTCTTTGTTTAATGAATATAAATCTGAGATATTATCTATAAATCCTGAATCAAGAAGTTTATCAACTGTGGAATGACCTAAGTGATTTATATCCATTGCATCTCGACTTGCAAAATACCGAATTCTCCATTTAAGTCGAGCCGGGCAATATTTATTAGGACAACGTACAGCAACTTCATCTTCAGATTTTACAATTGTTGTGTGGCAAATTGGACATTTCTTTGGAATACCTTTTCTTTTTTCCATACCAGTTCTTTTTTCATTAATACTTTGTACGACTTGAGGAATTACATCTCCGCTTCTTTCAATAAGAACAAAATCTCCAATACGTATATCTTTACGTTTTAACTCATCAAAATTATGAAGTGTTGCACGAGAAACAGTTACACCACCAACTTCAACTGGTTCAAGTATTGCTACAGGTGTTAGTACACCTGTTCTACCAACTTGAACATCTATATCATTTAGTCTTGTTGTTGACTGCTTAGCTGAAAATTTATATGATATTGACCATCTAGGATTTTTACTGGTTTCACCAAGAAGTTTATGCTGTGTCAAAGAATTTACTTTAATTACTGCACCATCTACCTCATAATCAAGTGTATCACGTAGCTTTTCAAGTTTTTCACATTGTTTTATTGCTTCTTCAATGTTGTTAACTTTTTTAATTAAAGGATTTACTCTAAAACCTGCTTCCTTTAGAGCATTTAAAGCATTTTCCTGGGTTTTTAAATCTTTATCAGAATAAGATATAAAATATACAAAAATATTAAGAGGTCTTTTTAAAACAACATTGGGGTCAAGCTGCCTTAGTGATCCTGCTGAGGCATTACGAGGATTTGCAAAAACTATTTTCCCTTTTTTTTCTTGTTCTTGGTTATATTTTTTAAAACCTGAGATACTCATATATACCTCGCCACGTACCTCTACATTTGTTAAAATAGTACCTCTAAGTTTTAAAGGAATACTATAAATTGTCTTTAGATTTTGTGTTACGTCATCACCTTTTTTCCCATCACCCCGGGTTGCCCCACGTATAAAAATTCCATTTTTGTATAACAACGTTACACTTGTTCCATCAATTTTTGGTTCAACAATGTATTCTACATCTAATACATATTTTTTAACACGCTCATCAAAATCTCGTAATTCTTCATATGTATAGGTATTTGCTAGTGAAAGCATTGGAACTTTATGTTCAACAGTTTTAAAACCTTCAAGTGGTTGACCACCTACACGCTGTGTTGGTGAATCAGCAGTGATATATTCAGGATTTTCTTTTTCTAGTTTTTCAAGTTTTTTTAAAAGTTGATCATACTCATAATCAGATATAATGGGTTTATTTTCAACATAATATTTATAATTATGAAGATTTATTTCATCTCGAATTTTTTGTATTTCTTTTTTTATTTGGTTTTTTCCCATTAATTTTACTCCTCAATTATTGAATAATTTTTCAATTTCATTTATTGAATAAGTATTTAGAATATCAGTTTTTTCAAGCCATCCACGGCGTGCTGTTGAAATACCATATTGCATAAAAGATAATTGAGGTATATGATGTGAATCTGTACCTAATACAAATTTTACTCCTTTCTCTTTTGCAATTTTTATATTTATATCATTTAAATCAAGTCTATCTGGAAAAGAGTTTATTTCAAGATAGGTATCAGTTTCTTTTGCCTTATTAAAAATTTTTTCAAAATCTAATTCAAATGGTTCACGACGACCTATAAGTCTACAAGTTAAATGAGCAATAAAAGTTACATATTCATTTTCCATTGCCTTTAAATATCTATTTGTTGCTTGTTTAATATCCATTTTAAAACCCATATGGATTCCAACACAAACGTAATCAAACATTTTTAAAATTCTATTTGGATAGTCCAAAGAACCATCAGATTTAATATCGCATTCCGTTCCACAATAAATTTTAAAATCATTGAATTTTTTATTTAAAATTTCAATTTCTTTTATTTTCTTTTTTATTTTATCTTCATTAAGTCCTCTTGCAATATGTAATGATTGAGAATGATCAGTAATACCTAAATATTTGTAATCTATTTTTTTACAAAAGTTTACGATATCTTCAATTTTTTCAAAACCATCTGAGTAAATCGAATGAACATGTAAATCTCCTTTGATATCATTAAGTTTTACTAAATTAGGCAGCTTTTGTTCTTTTGCTGCTTGTATTTCACCTCTGTTTTCACGCAACTCTGGTTCTATATAGGTTAATCCAAGTTTATTGTATATTTCTTCTTCGTTTTCTCCAACAACAAATTTATCATTTTTTTTGTTAAAAAGACCATATTCATTTAACTTATAGCCTTTTTTTATAGCAAGACTTCTCATTTTTACGTTGTGTTCTTTACTACCTGTAAAATACTGTAATGCTGCACCAAAGCTTTTATCTTCTACAACACGTAGATCTACTTGTAAATCATCATTTAAAACAACACTAGTTTTTGTAATACCTTTTAAAAGTATTTGTTTTATATCATCGTAATTTGTAAAAAAATCCATTACTTCTTTTGGTTTATCTGACGAAGCTAAAATATCTAAATCACCTATTGTTTCTTTGCATCGACGTAGGCTACCTGCTAAACTTATACGTTTAATTTTATCACAGTTTTTAAGATAAATAATATATTTTAGACCATCAACATTTGCTAAATCAAGAAGAACACGACCACTAGTTTTTTCTTTCATCTGTATTCCTCTGAGGATATTTTGTTCAGTGATACTACCAAAACCTTCAAGGTTTCTTAATTTACCATCTTTACATGCCTGTTTAAGTTCAGGAATTGTTTTGATTTTTAGATTTTTATAAATTGCTGCAACTTTTTTAGGACCCAGTCCCGGGATTTCAATCATCTTTAAAAGTTCTTTAGGAATTTCTTTTTTTAGTTCCTCAAAATACTTAAGTTCTCCGGTTTCCACAAGTTCTTTTATCTTTTTTGCTAGAGCTTCGCCAATACCAGAAATTTCTCTTATCCGATCTTGTTTTATAATTGTTTCAATATCTTCATCTAAAACTTCTATGGTCTGTGCAGCGATTCTGTATGCTCGTGTTTTAAAAAAAATTTCTCCTTTTAAGTCAAGTAAATCAGCGATTTGATATAATACATCTGCAACTATTTGATTTTTCATAAAAGTTTAACATCCTTTGGTTATTCAAAGAAAATTACAATTTCAACAATATCATCGTCTTTTAAATCTAATTTTTTTCTTAAGAAAGTAGGTGATATAAACTCTAAAACATTTGAATAATGACTTCTGAGTGGTAGTACAATTGCACCAGATGCACCATTAATCTCTGCTTTAAAACATCTGACACCTCCAAAGGTACGATTCTCAGTTTTAAATTCATTTATTAGTATTGCATCATGATTTTTTAGTAAGCGAAGTTTATTTTTTTCTATATACTCGATTTCAACATTAAGAGTTCCAGGATAAGGTATAAATCCTAATTTCTTTTTAAACTGCTGAATATAACCACTCTGCTCAGTATAATAACGACCTTCACCCATACCTGACACAATTTTTCCTTTAAGAAGGATTCTATCGGTCAACTCAAAGATATGTTGATAGTTCAAATGCTCCTTCTGAAGTATATCCTCGCCAATTACTGATATCTGAATTAATTGTTTTTTAATACCAAATTCACGTGTGATATAACCTTTTTTATCTAGTTCTAAAAGATATCTTGATGCAGTTTGTTGACTAGTATTTATTTGCTTAGAAAGTTCAGAAGATGAAATCTCAATTTTATTTTTTAATGCTCCTAATAAAGCAATTTCTTTTAATGTCTGTATTAAATATGGTTTCAATAAATATTTACCTCCAGTTTTTTTATCCAATAATATTTGGCGCTATTTTCTCCCCTTTTTTTGTAAGCTTATAAAAATCTCCTTTTTTTTCTAAAAAACCACCATTTGTAAGTTCCTCAGCAATTTTTTTTGCTACATTAGGTATAATTCTATGTTTTTTTGAAATATTTATAATATTTTTTTCCCCAGTGGCTATGCTTTCAAACACTTTTTTTCTGAATTTATTTGAAAGTATATATCCTTCATCCATTGTTTTATATCAACACCTTAATTTAATAAGTTATTTATTCTTTTTTCTTCTAAATTTTTTTTACATAATTATTAGTAATTATAATTTTTATAAGAAGTTAAAATTCCAATTTTCTAGACTTTAGACGTTTTGAACGATTACCCATGGCATCATATGTTGCATATTTATAAAGTTCACCAAGAGTTGGATAGTTAAAACAGGTATTAATAAACATATTACTATGTGCTTCTATCATCAATGCATTTACACCAATATGGATCAATTCAGAGGCAATTTCACCTATAATATGTACTCCTAACAATTTCATAGGCTGACTAATATCTTCATTAAACTTGTATATCAATTTTAGAAAACCATTAGAGTCACCAATGATCATACCTCTTGCATTCTGATTATATTTTGCTTTACCTATTACATAATCGATATTTTCTGCTTTGCATTCCTTCTCAGTTTTACCTACTAATGAGCATTCGGGAATTGTGTAAATACCAAGAGGTAATATTGGAGCAACATGCTCTTTATATGGTTCCAAATCAAAGGCTTTAATCATTGCATATCGAGCTTGTTCCATTGATGTTGATGCTAGAGAGGGTCTACCAATAACATCACCAGCTGCGTATATATCTGGTACAGGTTTTTTTGTCTCTGGATGTATAACTTGGTAATTTTGATTAACTATCAATAATCCGTATTTTCCAGATGTAATTCCTGCTGTTTCAAGATTCAACATTTTAGTATTACTATTTCTTCCTGTCGCTAGCATTACAGCCTCGGTATTAATTGTTTTATTTGAATTTAATTTTATTTCAATATATTTTTTCTTAACATTACAAGATTCTACATTATTAGGCATCAATAGATTTATACCCATCTTTGATAAGCTATACTTTAGTGAAGTGGAAATTTCATGATCCATAAATGGTAATAAAATATCCTTATTATGAATTAAAGATACATTAACTCCTAATACAGCGAATATACAGGCATACTCACAGCCAATAACTCCTCCACCTATAACTACCATATTATTTGGGATATTTTTAATATGTAGTATTGAATCCGAATCATATATACGAGGATGCATAGGATAATTATCAGGGCGACGGGGAGATGAACCTGTAGCAATTAAAATAATATCTCCTTTAAGATACTCAGGTGATTTATCTAATGATTTTACCTGAATTGTTTTAGGTTCAATAAAAGATCCCATACCTTTAAAAATAGTAACATTATGATGCAACATATTATTTTTAATACGAATTCGCTCGGCATCCTTAACTTTTCGTTCATGATATAGAAAATCCTTAACTGTAGCTTGGCGTTTAAGCGAGAGATCAACTCCATGAAGATGACGGGCACGTAATCCAGAAAGTGTAAGTGATGTTTCACGCAGTGTTTTACAAGGAATTGCAGTACTAGCTGCAGCACCGCCTAAATAATCATTTTGTTCTATCAAAGCAACTTTTTTACCGAAATAAGCAGCCTGTGCAGCACCTTTTTCACCTGCTGGTCCCGAACCAATAACAATCAAATCAAAGGATTTAGTTTTCACAAATAAACCCTCTTAAATATTATATTCATCACCTTCGGAGGCAATATCAATAGTGAGTTTCAAATCATTTGATATTTTTTTTACTTCATTTTGTATTTCTTTTTCATATCTTACACTTATATGAGTTAAAATTACTTTTGGAAAATATCCTTTTATTCGAAGAAATTCTAATAATTCTTTTTTAAACATTTTAGGACATAAATGAGCTGCATTAATAGCTCTATTATCCAATCTATTTGGAAAAGTAACTTCTAAGATAATAAGATCGGGTGATATATGTTCCCAAAGAGCTGAAAGACCTGGACCAGTATCACCTGAATAAAATATCTTTTTTCCATCTTTTGAAGTGATTTCAAAACCTAACGCATAAATGGTATGACGTACAGGCAATGGTAAAATTCTATATCCTTCAATGTTTAAGGAGACAAAGGGTTCAAGATTTATAAATTTAAGAGATGGTTTTTCTAAAAAAAATGGTATTTTTTCAGTAAAGTTTGGATAAATTACACCATCAATAAGATGAGATGAAAGTATTTTAAATGTTTCTGGTGTAGCATAAACTTTAGTTGTATGATAGCGGTTGTTAAAAGCAAAAGATGGAATTCCTCTAATATGGTCATAATGTCCATGAGTTAAAAGAATTGCTTTTATTTTTTCTTGTTCTTTTAATGTAAGTTCGGATACAAGGCTGCCTGTATCTAATGCTATTATGTCGTCAATTATGATGGAAACTAATCTTGTGTTTTTAGACTCTGCGTTGTGTGTTCCTAAGAATCTTATTTTCAATTAATCAACTCCAATACTGTTATCACAGTATTTTTAAAAACTCTTATCTTTGTTATATCTTTTTTAGATTTCACTGCGACGTAGTTTCCTAGAAAGACCCTGTGCAATATTTTTCATAACTATCTTTCCAAGATGATTATTTCTATTCATTAAATTTTCTAGCTCAAATCTGTCTATAACGACAAGTTTGGATTTTACATCTGTTATTAAGTCAGCATTACGAGGTTTATCCTCTATTATTGACATTTCTCCAAATATTTCTCCTTGACCAATCGAGCCAATTTTAATACTTTTTTTTCTGTTTCCTTTTAACATAACTGAGGCCTTTCCCTCTGCTAGAACAAAGATTTCCTGTCCACATTCACCTTCAGTACATATTGTTTTATTTGCTGGGTAGGATACCATTTTGCATATCTGAGCTAATTGGGATAATTCTCCATCTGAAAGACCTTTGAATATATCTGATTTTCTGGTTACATCTGTGATCTCCATACCTTTTTTCTTTATTTCTAAGTCTTTCATAACAAGTTTAAATATATCTTCAGCCATCGGAGTGAGTTTTAGGTTTTTTATATCTGGTGTGAAATTCAATTTAGCCATTCGGATAACATCAAGTCTTTCTACTCCGCGGAATACCATAGATGGGCAATAAGCAACAGGAACAAATCCTAACCGATCTAGAGTCATTTGTATCCTGGGAGAATATGCACTTACATCAACCTCAATATATTTTGCATCATATTTCTCAGTAGCCATCTTTACTAGTTTATTTAATAAAAATCCTTTTACCTCATCATCAAACTCAATTAGTTCAAATAACTTAA
>JBFEOQ010000061.1:0-7927 GCA_041550515.1 Thermoplasmatota archaeon
TGATAGGTTATTAAATTATTTATATTTGTTTGCAAATTTATGTAATTTACTCATCTTGTTTGACATTTCATAATAGTAAAGAATACACCACGAGATCACGAAGTTCACAAAGATTTTCATATATTTTATAGTAAAATATTAATATCTCAGATGGATTCATCATTATCTTGAGAATTGTAATTCATCATGAACCAAAATATTGTATTAGATAGTAAAGATAAAGAAATAATTAGTTTATTAAACGCGAATCCGAAACTATCTCAGGAAAAAATTGCTGAAAAAATTCATTTATCTCAACCCTCCGTTGCAGTAAGAATCAGAAAACTAACAGAAAAAGGATTCATTAATCATTTAATAGGAATGAATCCATCAAAACTTGGATTACATATCGCTAAAATAGAAATTACAACAAGAAATCCATCAAAAATATTAGAAATATTCTCAGAGTGCCCATTTTTTATAAATGGATTTACTGTATCAGGGAAAAATAATCTCTGTTTATTATTTATTGCTGAAAACATATCTTCCCTAGAATCTATCGTAGATATGCATTTAAGAACTGATATAGATGTCCTCAATATAGATTTTAACATTATTATCTCAAGTAACAAAGATTTCATTACCCCTATAAAACTAAATATTAAAAAAGGAAAAAAGACTCCATGTGGAATTGAAGAAAAATGTGATAAATGTATCTGTTATAAAAGAAAGAATTGTCTAGGTTGTCCCACGCTAAATAGTTATAGAGGAATATTTTGGTGATAACAGTTTGATCATTCATGATTGATTAAAACGATTTTAAAATAATAAAAGAACTAGCTAAAAATAAGATATAGGAGGTTTATAGAACTAACAGCAATATTGTACGATATCATATATGTAACCATATGTATTGTCATACTGCATATGCTGAATAAGTAAAAGTTGAGAAAGATATCAAAAATTGTTCTGACACAAGTAAGAAACGATGATGGGAATACAAACTATTAGATAATTTAACAATTCAAGTGGTGTTTATGAGAAATCGTATAGGAAAATCGAAGAAGTATTTACAAAGAATAAAAAAGAAACGGAATCAGAAAGAAAATTTCAAGAATCATCTAAACCAGATAAAGAAAAGAAACCAAATCCATAAACAGACTAAATTGTTACAAAAACAAAAAGATAGAAACTTATGCAGACTTATTAAAAAGGATTAATTACAACTGAGGAATTAATTGATTTATAGTTAATCACAATTTCTTAAAAACAAAATTTCCTATCGGGATTAATTCATCTTCATAGAAAAATGGATATCCTTCAATTTTAAAAATTGGAATAGGTGGATCTGTTGGATCATCAGGTGAGATATAGTTGATACCACTATCAGTACCCGCATCAAATGCATATAAAATAACTGTTTTTTCTTCAATGAAAGATCCATTTACATAAAGATTTAGACTATCAACTCCTACAAACCAATCAGGACTAGGAGCTATCATTGTTACAAGAGTAACAAGAGGATAATTTTCACTAACCTGAAAATTAACACTGATTGAACCCGGTGAAGGATTTAGTCCTTCGCCAGAAATTAAATCAAGAGCATTTTTATTTAAGATTTCAATACCAATTTCTTCATTTAATGGATTTTTACTACCAGTTTCGGCCATATTCTTAATACCTGGTGATGCAAGTTCTCCAATACTCCAAAAAGATACTTCAGCATTATGTGATGCACCTATTAAACCTGAAAAATGAGGATTCGAAGGGAAATCATCAGGATGCGTTTCAATACTCCAAAATGCATTAAATGTAACCTCGTATTCTAAACCGTTTTTTTCAACACAGCCAGTTATAACAATAAAAATTAAAAATATTAGAATACAACAAATACCAGTTTTATTTTTAAATAACATAAGAAAACCGTATTAAGGTAATGTGTTATTTTTATATTAAATTATTTAACCAAAATATTAAACCAATTTTTTAAAAGGGTTTTTAACATTTAGTTTTTTATATTGGATGTATACTTGTTTTTATAACATAAATGATAAATAATTTTTAATATAAGAGAGCTCATTCAAGATAGCAAAATTGTTATAATATTTGTATGGGGGAAGAAAAAAAGTGAAAAAAATAAAAATATTGATAATGTGTATGATATTAGTTATACCAGTTGTAACTGCTAACGCTGCTTTTAATAATCCACCTGAAAAACCAACCATTGAAGGTCCTCCTTCTGGAAAAGCTGGAACATCATATGATTATAATTTTTGTTCAAATGATCCAGATGGTGATGATTTATATTACTGTGTAGACTGGGGTGATGGATCTGCAGAGGTATGCTTAGGACCATTTACTGCAAATACATGCGTTACTGAATCGCATACATGGTCCAGTGATGGAACCTATACTATAAGGGTAAAAGCACGTGATGTTTATCAAGCAGAAAGTGAGTGGGCTACATTCTCAGTTACTATGCCAAAAAATAAGATAAATTATCAGTTGGATATTTTATTTGAAATATTATTACAGCACTTTCCGTTCATAGGAAAAATACTAAACCAAATAATATAAACTAAAATCTTTTTATCTTTTTTTATTCAAATATATTCACTTTATAAAGGAATAAAAATAAAGGAGTAAAAATAATAAAGAGATACTGTTTATTAAATATTGAAGATTTATGAAACAACGTATGATTGCTCTCAGAATTATATTTGTAGGTTTGTTTGTTATTTCATCACTAAGTACTGCAACCTCTACAATGATTGATAAACAAACCATTTCAACAGATATAGTACCTATTAAAATGACGACAACAGCTGTTATTGCTGAGGCAGGTGGACCATATGTAGGTACAAAATGTGAATCTATAGTTTTCACTGGATCTGTAATAGGTGGATGTAGTCCATACATTTGGGATTGGGATTTTGGTGATGGATCAATCCATTCAAACCAACAAAACGTAACACACCAATATACTAATGATGGATTTTACACTGCAATATTAACAGTAACTGACTGTGTAGGAGATATGGGTTCCGATACAGCATCTATTACAATTTCCACTCCTATTTTAGTTGCTGATGCTAATGGCCCATATGATGGATTTACCAGAATTCCAATTAATTTTTATGGTAGTGCAAGTGGAGGTTGTCCAAGAGTAGGATGTAAACCTTATAATTATAGTTGGAATTTTGGTGATGGTGGAATTTCTACTAAGCAAAATCCATCATATACCTATTCAAGCTCGGGTGAATATATAGTTACTTTTTCAGTAACCGATGATAAAAATGATACATCTATTGATATTACAACTACCTCAATACTTGGATCTGATTTAGATGTTGATGTTGATGGTCCTTATTATGGAGGAGTAGATGTTCCAATATTGTTTTATAGTTATGTTGAAAGTGGTGTACCGCCATATTCATATCATTGGGATTTTGGTGATGGTTCCACGAGTGAAGAACAAAATCCTATACATAATTATTCTGATAGTAGTCCATCAGCAGGGTTTAAAGTTTCTTTATTTGTAGTTAGTTCAGATGGTAAAAATGGTTGGGATCAAACTCGTGCATATATAATATCTGGGGATACTCTAATAGCTGATGTAAATGGACCTTATTATGGTGTAGTTAGTGAAAATATTCAGTTTTTTGGTGTTGCATTTGGTGGTACTAGTCCCTATAGTTTTAGTTGGGATTTTGGTGATGGTAATACTAGTACTATGCAAAATCCAGATCATGCTTATACCTCGGGAGGTGAGTATACTATAATTCTAACTGTTGCTGATGATGAGGGTGAAATAGTATCTGATGAGACAACAGCGACGATAAGATCTAATAATCCTCCAGATAAGCCAGAGAAAGTTTGGGGGGAAAGGAGTGGTAAAGCTGGGGAAAACTATACATACATAACTAATACAACTGATCCTGATGGAGATTATGTGTATTATATGTGGGATTGGGGTGATGAAACAAATAGTAGTTGGCTTGGGCCATATGGTTCTGGGTTAATTAAGGGTGCCTCGCATGCCTGGGTTAATCAAGGTAAATATAGAATCCAAGTAAAAGCAAAGGATGTTTATGATTTTGAAAGTGAATGGTCAGATCCATTTGAAATTAGTATGCCAAAAAATAAAGTAATCAACACACCATTCTTTTTTCAAAGACTCATACATCATTTTCCTCTGTTTGAAAAAATACTAAACCAAATACTATAATCAAAAGTTTAGTTTATAATAAATGCAGTTATATGAAGATATATTCCTTTGTTTAAGTTTAAAATTAGTTTAGATAATTATTGTTTATTCTTTTGCTATGTATATCCTTTGAACTATAATATCATTTATTGGTTTACCACCATTTCCTTCCCAATATCTACTATCATGTGGTTCATCAGCTATATCCTGTACAACACTAATTCCATAAATTGTTTTTCCAAAAGCAATATATTCACCATCAAGACCAGTATGAGCACCATCACATATAAAAAACTGTGCACCCCCAGGTATTCCGATATCAATATTTGCCATTGAAATCGCTCCATCAACATGAGATATTCCTTCCTCAAAAACATCTAAATTGCCATAGGGACTTGTTTTAAATGAACCATCTGGAAAAGAATCACCTGTTTGAATTATGAAATCATTCATTATCCTGTGAAATATCATACCATTGTAAAAACCATCATTAACAAGCTTTATAAAATTCTGACAGGTTTTAGGTGCTTGGTCATCATATAATTCAACAGCAATAACACCTTTACTTGTTTCAAGAACTGCCACAGGATAAATAGTATTTGCCAAAGCTGATTTATATTCAACATCATTTTTATAGCTAGTATCATAGTTATTAGAGCTATTATTTTCAAAATTACTGAAAGTAATGTATATTGAAGCAAATACTAAAATTAAAATAATAAATATAATAAAATAAAGAACAATTTTATTTTTTTTTATTTTGGTTTTTATATTAGGTTTAGTAACTGCACGGGATCGTCTTCTTCTAATATCATTTATTTTTTTATCCATAATTTTAACTAAATAACTATAATGGAATATTTATAACTAAGTATGTTTAGTAACTATTATTTAGTAAAATTTCTTTGTGCTATTTTTTCATTATGTAATATTACCAGATAATATATTTATAGTATAATTTACGAAAATAGATGCATAGGAGATGCATTAAATATGAGAAAGAAAATTTTCTATGCAGCGGTATTTGTATCTATATTAATCTCAAGCTCAGTAGTAATAGCAACTCCCGCTGAAACACCTCCAGGTCAATCAAAGGAAAATAATGCTCCAGGGCAATGGAAAAAATCAGAAGAATACGCTTTTGCAAACCACCAAGAATTTGTTCATGCAGTTCATATGCGAATCTGGGAAAGAATGCAAGCACGCCATCAAGAATATCTTACCTTGGGTATTGAAAAAAGATTACCAAATCCAATAGGACTTTTAAAACTTCTAAATCAAATTACAATAGAATCTGAATTAGAAGACGATGAAGAAGAATTAGAATTAGAACCAGAAGAAGAGTTGGAACCCGAGGAAGAATCCGAACCAGAAGAGGAAGAAGAATTAGAACCAGAAGAAGAGTTGGAACCCGAGGAAGAATCCGAACCAGAAGAGGAAGAAGAATTAGAACCAGAAGAAGAGCCTGAGATAGAAGAAGAATCAGAAGAAGAAGAGTAAAAATAATACTCTTCTTTCACATATTTTTTAATAAAGTAAAAAAACCATATTAAATCAGAGAATTTTGGCAATAGTTATTATAAATTTGCTATCTTGAATTTTAATTTAAAGCTCACTGTAAACTTTATTTATTTTTTAACATTTTGTTGTTTAAATAGGTTTATTTTTTTAATTTGTTGCATAAAATAATTTTTAAGGTAATAACATTTAAATTTAGTCGTTTTATTTTATTTGTATATTTAATATTTGAGTGGGGAAACGAAAAATGAAGAAAATAATAAGTATTTTAGTCTGTACGTTTTTAATGACAATTATCATTCAAACAAATTTAATAGTTGCAACAAAGAATAGAATCGAGGATGATAAAAATCAAAATTTAGTTTATGAGTCACAAATAAATGATGATTATTATACTCTAAAAGAGACATATAGTGTTCGTGTAAGATATGAAGATTTACTTACAATGAAGACATGGAGCGGAGGTCCGAAAGAACTTACAACATATTTTGCTGTTCCTCCGGATTTAAATAATCAAATAATAATTAAACCTATTCAATACTATCCTATAGATGGATATGGAAGGTCTTTCACTGATAACTGGGGAAACGTTGTTGCTCATTATTCAAGAATGGTAAGTTCTGATGAAGTGGATACATCATTTTATGAGGTTGAAGCGATTCTAAGTAAAATTGAATTTAATATAAATCCAGCTTTTGTATCAGATGATATACCAGAGTATATAACAAACAAGTATCTTATAGATGAAGATATGTATAATATTTACCATGCAGAAGTACAAAACGCTATAGTTGAAGCAGTCGGTGCTGAAACAAATTTATATTATATGGCAAAAAAAATACATGATTATATAATACTTAATCTTGAATATAGTATGAGTGGCGGCTGGGATTCAGCCCCAGTAGTTCTTCGAAGAGGAGATGGTTCATGTTCTGAGTTTTCTTTTGTTCTTATCGCCATGTGTCGTGCAGCAGGTATACCTGCACGATATATAGGAGGTACTGTACTTGGTGGTAGTGGAGGTCCTCAACCTATCCCGCATTATGATACTGCTTTTCATCGTTGGACTCAGATATATATTCCTCCCTATGGATGGATTCCTGTTGATGTAACTTGGGATAATAGTATAGGTGGAGAGAATGTTATTACCGATAAATATTTTGGTGTAACAGATAACTACCTTTTAGTAACAACTATAGCAGGAGCAGAATCAAATGTATTTGGATGGTCTTATAACTGTGTTGAATCGACAGGTTCAATAATTCAGGATATAGAAAGAACAGGAAAATGGTTTGAATATAATAGGTTATCACCAAATATTCCAAATGAACCAACTGGAACAACAGAAGGTTCTCCTTTTACCTCTTATGATTATTCAACATTCACCACTGATCCAAATGGGGATGATATATATTACTGGTTTGACTGGGGTGATGGAACAAACAGCGGCTGGCAAGGACCCTATCCATCTGGAGTGGAATGCATTGTTTCCCATTCTTATTTATCATCTGATATGTTCTGGATAAAAGTGAAAGCTAAAAACAACAATGATTATGAAACCGACTGGTCTGATCCACTCAAAGTTTCTATGCCAAAAACACGTATCTACAATCTAATCATAGAACCACTTCTAAGACTGTTAGAACGTTTTCCAATTTTTGAAAAAATACTATATTAAAAAATATAAAATGAAGCTAAACTCTTAAACACTTATTTCTTTATTAACTGCTCTATATAATGTTAATAATCATCATGATTTGTTATTCATTGTCAAATATAATTTCATATCCTTCTCTAAAAAGAAATCCTACAATTATTAATCCAACAATGGGATCTGCTTACCAAAATCCAACAAAATAATTCAATCCCAAACCAATTAAAAGAGAAATAGACATAAATAAACAAGCAAGTGTTTGTTTAGAATCAGCTACTAAACTCTTGCTTCCTATAGATTTTCCAGTTTTATATTTTTCATAAAAAAGAATTGGCATAACAATAATTGAAGCAATAGCAATAATAATTCCAACAATACTTGGTTCAGGTTTCTCTACTATTAACAATTTTCTAAGCGATTCATATAAAATATATATTCCAAAGATGAAGAAGGTAATTCCAACAAAAAATGTAGCTCTTTTCTCAATTTCATCTTCCTCTTCCATTGACAATAAACCATGTTTCCTAAACCTCCATATCATTATTATACCTGATAAAGATTCAATTAAA
>JBFEOQ010000062.1:0-7824 GCA_041550515.1 Thermoplasmatota archaeon
TATGCCAAAAAATAGTGTAACGCAAATACAAAAGGATGAAAAAAAGATACTTAAAGAACTTTCAATAAATGCACATAGTAGTATTAATGAAATTGCTAATAAATTAGGTTTTTCAAGACAAAAAGTATGGAGAGTTATAAAAAATCTTGAAAATGATAAAACAATATGGGGTTATACTGCTATTATTGATGATAATAAAATTGGTCAAAAAAGATTTTGTATTTTACTTAAAAAAGCTCCTGTTAAATTATCAGATGAAAAACTAAATATAGTGATTAATAGGGATTTAGTAAAAATTGCATTGAAAAACCAGGTTAACCTTGAAAGTACTTATTTTTTCTATGGTGAATATGATGGGCAAATATGTGTAACAGCAGAAAATATACAACAAGTAAAAAATTTTATTAATGATATGCAAAAGAAGATAGGATCAGATTATTTTAAAGAGATAAAAATAATGGAAGTATTAGTCCCCATTCAAATAAGAGGATTTCCTAATCCTAACTTAATTCAATTAAAAGAATATTTTTCATTAGGGTAGCTACACTTTAATTTTATACATAATAGAAAATATCTTAGAGTAAATACAAATTAAAAAATTTTAATTTAATATTAGTCAAAAAGAAAATTAGGGAATTTAGCAAATAAAATATAACTAGGAGGTAAATATAGAAAAATTAAAGAAAAAACGATTCAAAAACACCCTTAATATTTGATTTATAAATGAAAATGAATAACTTTTTTTAGTAATATTTGTAAGATTTATTTCAAATTTACCCCAATCACTTTCATAGCCTTTAATATCAATTGCTTTTGCATGTATCACAAAAGGATTAGATTTTTGGTAAAAACAACACCAAGAATGATTAAACATCAGTATTTCTCCAGATTTAATATATTCAGTATCATAAATCGTTGGACAATCTGAACACCTAATAACAAAACAGATATCATCATTTTGAGGATCAGATGTTGTAATATTATAACAATATTCTTTACCAACTTCTCCACTGTCCAAACCTGTAATAGTAGGTATTTCAGGAGCTTCTGGATCATCATTAACAATCAAAGCACCCTCGCAGAAAATAGATAAAGTTAAAACCTGCATCAAAATAAAAACTATTATTATCTTATGCATATATTCTAACCTCCCTAAAAAAAAACAATATAATACATATTTAAAAACTTTTCTGGAAATATAATTATTTTTAATGTAACAATTGTTATATTTATTGAATACTTTTAAATATAACTATGCGTTTATCCAATTTATGCCAAAGAGAAGTATAAAACAAATACAAAAAGATCAAAAAAAGATACTCGATGAACTAACAAAAAATGCAAATAAAAGCATAAATGAAATAGCACAAAACTTTGGATTCTCAAGACAAAAAGTATGGCGAATAATAAATAACCTAGAAAAAAACAATACAATCTGGGGATACGTTGCAGTTACAGATGAAGAAAAACAAGATAGAAAAAGCTACGTAACTCTTATAAAAAGAACAAATAAACCATATACACAAGAATTAATCAACAAAATAGTAAAAAGAGACCTATCAAAAAAAGGAAAACAAATAGGAGTAGAAATAACAAGCAGTATATTCACACATGGAATTTACGATTGGATAATATGTTTCAATGCACAGAATATACAAGTAGCAAAAACATTTGTAGAACAAATAAATAAAATATATGAGGGATATATATCAGATATACACTTAATCGAAAAAATGTTTTCAGCAGTAAATTATGGAATAACAAACCCTGAAATTAAAAAATTAAATGAATTTTTCAAAATCTAACAGGAAAAAAACAAATTATTAAAATCTTTATAAAAAAAATCACCTCAATAATCTTATCTTTACGACAAATCTATAAAAAATAGAACTATTTAAAAAAAAACTGCAATCTTCCAATATCCATGAAATAACTTGATATAAAAATTTAGAACTATTACTACTAACAAATAAATTCCAAAGAATCTAATTTAAAGTTATAAATTTTAATTCTTCTATATTGTTTTCTATAGATGGCCATTCATTATATATCTGGGGATGTTGAACAAAAAATGATTTATGAAAAATAAACAATAGATAAGCAAAAATTGTAGATTTTTTTATTGTATAAATTATAGAATATTCATATGCTTCATACATAGAAATATAACCATTAGAATTAAAATCAGTTAAAACACTCAAACCTTTAATATTATAATTATCATTTAAAAAAATTAAAAGATTAATAAATTTGAATAGAATTATAAAGTATTAATTGTTTTAAATATCAGTGTGGTGAGAAGGAGAATATGAGAAAAAAAATACTAATGTTATTCATATTAAATATACTATTATTCTCATTTTTGCATCTTTTTTCAGATGTAAATATTAATGTATCAGGGTCAATAATTTATGTAGATTTAAATGGTGAACAAGAGTATACAAATATACAAGATGCAATAGATGATGCATCAAATGGCGATACAATATATGTTAACAGTGGAATTTACTCTGAAAATATCTACATAAATAAATCCATTAATCTTTTTGGAAAAGGCAGAGGAATCAGTATTATTGATGGCGGGATGAACAAATACGTAATTGATATGGTAACCTCTAATATAACCATTAAAAACTTCACAATAAAAAATGGTCAAATTGGTATCAACCTAAAAAACTCTTTAAATATTACAATCAAAGATAATACAATACAACAAACAGATTTTGGAATTAATATGGATAATTCATCAAATAATATAATCTATTCAAACAATTTCATAAACAACATAGAAAACGCAAATGACGAATACGATAACATATGGTATAACATAAATACACGCAGAGGTAACTACTATGATAATCATATAAAAAATGATACAAACAATGATGGCGTCGCAGATAGTCCATACATCATACCAGGTGGAAATAACAAAGATCTATATCCCTTAATGCAACCAATAACACAAAAACCCTATGTCAGCTTTATTTTTTCACCTATAAATCCAACGACACAGCAAACAGTACAATTAAATGATACCTCATATGATATTGATGGTTACATAAATACATGGTTCTGGAACTTTGGAGATAATACTACATCAAATCTAAAAAACCCCAGTCATAGATATATTGATAATGGAGTTTATACAATCACTTTGATTACAACTGATGATCTAGGAGTAACAAACCAAACAAAACAAAATATAAATGTATTAAATGTAAAACCAGAAGCAAAATTTATTTATACACCAGACCAACCAAACGATCTGCAAAACATTTCTTTTAATGATACATCAGTCGATATTGATGGATATATAATTTCACGGTCATGGAATTTCGGAGATAATACTACATCAAATCTAAAAAATCCTTATCATAGATACAATGACGACGGAATCTATACAATTACATTCATAGTTACAGATGACGATCAAGAAACAACAACCTACACTAAAAACATTGAAATATTTAATGTAAAACCATCAGCAAATTTCATATTCACACCATATAAACCAACAATAAACGATACAGTAGAATTTACAGATAGATCAACAGATTTAGATGGAATAATAGTTTCATGGAATTGGGACTTAGACGATGGAACAACATCAAATCAACCAACTCTAAAACATAAATTCAATGAAGGACGCAGATATAAAATATCACTTACAGTGATAGATGATGACGGTGACTCAAATACAAAAATAATCAACATCGCTGTATCTGACTTTTCTAGTCAAACACCAGATTATGGAGGATTTATCATCGTTTTCATAGTATTCATAGTATTATTTTCAATTATGATATATTTTGTTTTATGGATAAGAAAAAAAGAAAAACAATAACTAAAAAAAAAATACAGATCATCATATTATTCAGAGTATCATGTATAAAATTTAAATACTCAGACGCATTTTATAATCATGGGGGAGTCTGGAAAAGATTTTATGGGCGCATCCCATCCCATTCCTTCTTTCATTCCAGACTTCTCTAAACAAAATTTCCTTTTAAGGTTTTTATTAATTATAAATAAAAAATTATAAAACCATTTAAACAATGTAAAAAAGATTAATATTATTTAGTGGGGTAACCTGCAATAACCCAAGCTTCATATCCTCCATCAAGATTGTATATTTTACCATATACATTACCTATGAGATTCGAACAAAAATCTGCACCAACTGAACCATTTACACTATATACTAAAATATCAGTTGTGTTTTGATAATCACTTTCATTTTGATATAGCGTTGTTGGATTGTCATTCAACTCTGCTCCAGGTAAATGACCCCTATTGAATTGACAAGTACTACAACCTTCTAAACCACGACAGTCTATTACAGTTAGGTTTTCTGTAATATTTATAAGGTTATATGCTTCTTTTGCTGTTATATTTAAAAAAGATATAGTATAGGTTGGACCCTCATTATTTTCACCATTTAAAAAAAACCCATTTGAATAGGCATATGCTACTACTGCAACTATTATTATAAAGGCTAACAATATTGTAAAAAAAATAGTTATTCGTCTATCGGTTTGTTGTGGTTCTTTTTCATCCATGTTTACACCTATATTGGTAATTTGTATATATATTTATTTTTTACTAAACCACAAATTTTTTTTCAATAAAATAAAAATTATAATGATACTAAAATCCATTATAATATAAATTATAAAATATTAATCAAAAGATTTAAATTCTCTAAACCATATTATATTATAACAAAGGGGGATTATACAATAAATCAATATAAAATATTCCATAACTCCTTAATTAGATCAAAAATAATCGGTTTAATTTTTATAATATTAGGAGTTTTTTTTCTTCTAAATCCCACAGATTTGAATATAAAAATTGGTTTTATATTTATATTTCTTGGACTTTTAATGACATTTATAGTGACAGAAACATCTATACCAAAAAAGATAAGTGACACTATAATAGAAGTAAATACTGATACAATTAACATACTAATAAAAGATTTGAATATTCAAGGAAATGCAATTTTTTTTCCTAAATCCAATACTCTTAATGAAGAAAGAATTTTTATCCCTCCAAATAAATCTGGAGTATTAAAAATCCCTGAGATAAACGATGATACTATTATTTATACGACTGATAATGGAGAAATTCTAGGTATTTCGGTTCCACCTTCAGGATTAAAATTGATAAATGAAATGCAAAAGGATAGGATGTTTAATAATATTACAATTGAAAATCTTGAAGAAAAATTACAGCTCTTTGTAGGATTAAATTTAGTCAAATCGATATCATTTGATATTCAAAAAAATGGTTGGGATCTTGAAATAGTTAATATAGCTTCTAATAAAAACAATCAGAATCTATATAACCAATATCCTTGTCCAATTAGCAGTGCTGCAATAATTTTGATAGCACGTGTATTAAATGAAAAAATACGTATATATAATACCATTTACAATGGATATAAAATAAAATATCATCTTAATCTAATTAAAAAAAAGAGTTAAAATGGAGATAAATAAATGTTGATATCAGAAAAAATAATATTATTTATGACTGCATGGATGATTCTGATATTTTTTCTGACTTTAAATGCCATTGTTGAAATTTTTTTTATATTGATATTTATAGGTTTTTTATTAGTAAAAGTTTTTATAGATCGTTTTACCCGCACTAATCTTAAAATTAGGATAAATATACTTATTTTATTTTTTTTAATAGTTTTTAGTTTAATTATAGGAGAAAGAATATTAAGCTTTTTAATTATCTAAACTATGAAAATGAAAATTCTATTTGATAAATACCCAATTGATATCATCTTATGCATGATAATAAGCCTATTTTTAATTCCAATAACTATATTAAATTTAAATGATACATTAAAAATATTTTTTGGTTTAATATTTTTACTCTTCATACCTGGTTATCTAATACTGTATACTTTATTTCCAACAAAAAAAATAAAAAAAGGTATAAATTTTATTGAACGAATCGCTTTAAGCTTTGGTATATCAATAGCAATTGTTGCAATAATTGGAACCATACTTTATTATTTAGCTGGGAAAATAAATTCAGAATCTGCTCTAATCTCAATTTTTATCTTTGAAATTGGCTTTGGATTTATATCAATTTACAGGTGGTTTAAAACTATACCTGAAGAAAGATTAGTTTTTTCGATAAATTTATCTTTATTAGTGTTAAAAAATAATTTAAAAATTAAAAGTAAGTTGGATAAATTATTAATCATAGTATTAATAATTTTAACAATTCTCACTATTACAATATTTATTTTTATATTAACATCTCCTATACAAAATGAAAAATTCACAAGTTTTAGCATACTATCATCAGATAGAAGCACAACAAATTATCCAAATAATATTATTGCTGGAGAAAATACAACTATTATTATAGGTATTACAAACTATGAATATAAAACAATAAACTATACTGTAGAAATATGGCTTATAAATCAAACAATTAATTTTAATAAAGCAATAAATAAAAACATAATTACATATAACAATGTATGGTTCATGGATAAAATCAATGTAACATTAAACCATAGCAATAAAAAAATAGATAAAGAATGGGAATCACAATGGGAATACTACTATACTTTTAATATCACTAAAAAAGGTGAAAATCTAACACTATTTTTTCTACTTTTTACCACCCCCACAGATCGTTACGATCCTGTTATTGATTATAAAGATATAATTAAACAAAAAATAGAAAAATCTAATGAGGAACTTCATATATGGATAAATGTAGAATAAAAATAGAAAATAGACAAAAATAGCACCAATTCAGAAAGGAAGTTAAAAAGATGCCGGGAGCTATACCTCATATAATAGCAGGATTTTCTTTGTTTATCATCAGTATTTATTACTTTAAAAACTACATTAACGAAAAAAATAAATCAGTAAAACTATTCCTTTTTTTATTCACATGTATAATATTTAGTATCATCCCAGATTTTTTTTTAATAATACATTATGTAACTTATCTATATCCATTTAACTATATCTTACCATATCATAACTTATTACACTTAATTTTATTTTTAACAGCTTTAATTACTCTAATATTTATAAAAAGCTTTTTAAAAATAAAAAATAAACCAATATGGTTTATGGGGATATTATCTATACTTTTACACATTTCAATGGATTTATTAATACCTGATAATAACTTATGGATTTAGCTTATAATTTAATCTAAACTACAATAATCCTCGTATCAAATAAAAAATCTTATCAATATATATTAAAAACAAAAACCCAATAAAGATATTATATTAAATCATAGTTAAATTTAAATATAAAATGTAAAAATACAACATAGAATAAACTCATCAACATTGAGATGTAAGTGTGAAAAAAAATATAATATTTCTGGCAAAATTACCAGATTTAATAATATCAGAACTATACTTAAAGCTATTTAAAGAAAAAAACTCATTAATTATATTTAATTTTCATGGTGTATTTAACAACAAAAATGAAATTAACAAGAATCTAGTAGATCCACAAACATGGATTACAATAGATCAGTTTAACCAATTTATAAAATATTACTCAAAACATAATTATACGTTTATATCTCCAAATGATATATTGCAAGGTTTAATCAATGATAATAAATACATTATGATAACCTTTGATGACGGATATTACAACAACATTAATACTCTACCAATACTTAGAAAATATCAAATTCCTGCATTGTTTTTTATATCTACAAATCATGTAAAACAAAACAAATGTTTCTGGTGGGATGTATTATATAGAGAAAGAATAAAATTAGAAGCATCTAAAAAAGAAATTTTAAATGAAAAGA
>JBFEOQ010000063.1:0-7808 GCA_041550515.1 Thermoplasmatota archaeon
ACTATTGTATTATTATTTGAATCAAGAATTGTTATTCCAAAACCATTTGTGTCAAAAGAACAGTTATCTATTTTATTATTAGCAGCTTCCTTAATTAATATCCCAGTTTTAGCTCTATAAATTGAACAATTGATAATCTTATTATCATTTGATGTTATTTTTATTGCTGAATTATTTTTATTTCCACCTGAATTTCTGATTGTAAAATTATTAATAGTTATTTTATCTACTGTTATACTTATTATTGTCTCTTCATATTGCCCATTAATTATTGTAGAATTTTTATCTTCCCCGATCAAATTTATTACTTTATTTATAATGATATTCTCATTATAAATCCCGTTAAAAACAAAGACATCGTTACCATTGTTTGAATTGTTTATCCCATCTCTAATATATTGGAAAGGATATTCTTCTGTACCATCCCAAGGACCTTCATTATTGTCATCATCAACATATATTAAATCATTATTATTAAGAAAAGAATTATTTAATTTAATGTCCTTAGTATAAACGGTTGCACAACTATTGAGTAATAAGAATATAATTATTATTGAATACCATATATATCTTTGATTCATTTTTCTCCTATACAAATTATATAATAATAATGTGATTTTCCTACCTTATTTATTTTATGTTAACTTTTGGCCATTCAAAATGTGAATTTTTAAAAAAATCAAATTCCATATTAGCCCAATCATTATAATCTATTCTTCCATTATCTCCATCTGAGAAATCAAGTATTGTATATGTACGTCCATAGTTCATGACACTTTTATACTTCCAATAACGCCAGAATTCAAAATATTTCGGATATATACTTGCATGGTTATCAATTCCTCCAAAATCATCTGCTAAAAGACCAAGAGTATGACCTATTTCATGCATGATTCCACTTGAGATAATTACTCCTCTTTCAAATCTAGGATATGAATTTGAAATATCCTCAGCTGATATGCAAAAACTATTTAGGTGTGCCCAGCCGATAAATGCAAAACCACTTCCAGGTCCACTATCACATATTAAACCATAATGAAATATATTTTTACGCGGATTATTTAAATCATTATGTAAAAAATAATTCCAATAAAGATCAATTAATACATCATAATTAAAACTTGAAATATATGGGATTTCTTCTCCACCATCAAACTCTATTAAATCAACATGAAGAGTTATATTATGCTCTGAAAACCTTTCTTTCATCTGATTAACATATTTTTCAGGAGGTTTATTTGATACACCTGATGTTTTTGATATTGTATAATCAACTTCTAAAAAAATATCTTTTTTAAAAGGATTTGCCCCCCAATCATATGCAATGCATTCTTCAAAATTATTTAATGCATCATCATCTGGATCAAGATTGAAGTGATCATCCCAAACAAAAATATTATAGCCAAATTCTTCCTCCCACCAATCTGGAAGCCCATCTGAATCTATATCAATTCCATCTAACTTAAAAGTATCATCTCCATAACCTTGTATTATTGTTTTTTCAAATAAATTCTTAATAATCCAGTTAGAACCAGAATTTTCAAAATATCTAATTGACCAGGGTAAAAACATAATTTTACCAAAGTCTTTACTTAATTTATTTACTAATCTAAAACCTTTTGAAAAAACTGGTCCAAGTTTTGATCCCCAATAATTATTTTCTGCATAAACAACTGAATTTTGCGTAAAAACTGAATCAATATAATTGTTATAAATATTTGAGTTTTTTAAGTTACAAGTACTATCTGTTATATGTATACCATGTCTTATGTTATTTATTATGTTACATTTATTGATGTAAATGTTATTTGATTTTTTTTGTATCCAAAAAGTAAAATGAGTATTATTTTCGAGACTACATTTATTAATATATATATTTGTTGAATTTACTATTTTAAAACCTACGCCGTTGTGAATAGCATTATGGTTTTCAACAAATATGTTATGAGAATTGTAGAAAAATACTCCTCCACCATTATCATTATTATCATAACTTGCACAAGAAAAAAATTCAATATTTGATGAGTCATTTATAAAGAACGCTATACCACTTTCATGCACATTTAATTTTTCAAAAAATATATTTCTTGATTTGTATATATTTATTGAGATTCCATTATGACATAATTCTGAGTTTTTAATATTCAATGAATAAGAGTTTTTTATCCAAATTCCTTCTCCATTCGTATGCAACAAACAATTTTCTATTTTGATATTACTTGAATTATCTACTATTATACCTGTTCTTGTTCTGAATATTATACTATTTGATATAGTTATATTATCATTTTCGATATATATTGCAGCATTTTCTTTAAAGCCATTTGAGTTTTTTACTGTGAAATCTTTAAAAACAACGTTATCTGCTTTTATATGTACAACTTTTTCATCATACATTCCATTAATGATAGTAGTACTTTTTTTTTCTCCTTCTATTATCAAAGTTTTATCTATTATTAATGTTTCATTATAAATTCCTTCATAAACAAATATTATATCAGCAAAATTTGCATTATTAATCGCTTCCTGTATCGTTATATAATCTGCGGTACCATCATCTTTTACAAATATTATATTTGAGTATGATGTAAAATCCGATTTAAATTCTTTTTCTAAAAATTTTGAAAACCCAGTTGTAGAAGATAATATGATTATTATAAGAATCAATAATATTTTTTTCAGTTATTAACCCCCAATTTTCAATATATTAATAATATAAAAATTATTTAATCTTTTTCTGTAATTTCATTTATAACTTAAATTCAAATTCTTTAAAATACAACTTCATTTTTCTATAAATAAATTTACTTAAAAATTTTACATAATATGTAATATTATTTCCACGAACTTTAATAAAATCTTTAAAATCTATTTCATATGATTTAATATCTAAAAACTTTGTTATTTCAAGCATTGTTTTGTTAGGATTTTTACATAGTGATTCATATGTTATAGATATATAATCTTTTTTTTCAAGTGAGTTAATATTGTTTAAGTAATATTTTGTATCTTTAGTAGCACGATTGATTATACTAAATATGCCTATGGGCAGGGTAGAGGAATAATAGATTTTATTAAAATATAAAAGTAAAGGATTTCTAAAAATTTGGTTATAATAAGATGAAAATAGAGCTGTATATGGATTTTTTTCTTTAAGTAGAACATACCATGCTTGTATATTTGAACTGATAACATGAATCGGATTTCTATGAATGAATATAAATTTTGAATGTGGAAATATTTTTTTAATAAAAAGAAAATTTGAAAAATCATAAGGATTCTTAAGAATTATAGGTTTTTCATTCTCTGAAATATATTGTATTTTTTTACACATTTCCGTAATCAAATAAAAATTTTTTAAGTTAATCTTCTTATTTTTTTTCTTTTTAATAAGAAGATATACATATTCTTGTGCAAAAGTTGGTGTAATTTCTAAATTATCAATTTTTCTATTTGTTATCCCCTTCTCTTTAAAAACATTTTCAAGATCTTTAATTGTTTTTTCTTCTAACTTATTTAGTTTATTGTATAGTAATTGATCATAATTTAATATGTGATATGCTGTTACAAAATTGAATTTTTTTGTTGAAGCAAGCATTTTATATAAAATACTTGTTCCAGATCGATGTAATCCCATTATAAATATTGGTTTAAACGATATGTTTTTAATATCAGGTATATACTTATAATCTAAGTTATTATTTGATTTCATGTGTAGGCTAATATTATGTAAAACTTTAATAGTAATAGATATTCATATTTTTTTACCTTTCTTTGAAGAGGTTTTAAAAAATGGATGAGCTATTTAATCCTTTAATAAGTATACCTTTTGTTAAAAACCTAATTTTTGATCCTAATCGACTTAATAGGTTATCACCAAAAAAAATGATCAAATATAGAGATAAAGCTCTTAGAAAAACAATAAATTATGCTTATAAGGTTCCACTATATAAAATGAAATATGAATCAGATGGAATTTACAAAAGTGATATTAAAAATATAAAAGATTTAACAAAATTACCTTTTATTACAAAAAAAGATATATTAGATAATTTTCCAGATGGTATCATTCCGAATAATTATAATAAAGATAAATCTCAAATAATTTCTACTAGTGGTTCAACTGGAAAACCTATTACCTTTTATACAGATTTTTCAACAATGTCTAGAACTTCTGGGTTATACTTGAGATCTTTAAAAACGTTTAATTTAAACTGGCGGAGAGTAAGAGTAGCGCATATCGGTAATTTTAGTCAAGGTAAGGTTGATTCTGCATTTGAAAAAGGTTTTTTTTCAAAATTAAAATTTTTTTACAATACTAAAAATTATTTATTATTGAATAACTTCGATCCCGTAGAAGAAATTATTAAAAAATTAGACGATTTTAAACCTGATATGATATTATCATACCCGATAACCTTTAAGAATCTTGCTTTTTTTAAAAATAAAGGCTATGGTAAAAATATTAATCCTAAAGTTCTGAATGTTGGTGGATATGTTCTTGATGAATATACAAGAAAATATGTGGAAAATGCATTTAATTGCAGGATGTTAAACATATACTCTTCGGCAGAATCTGGTGCTGATATAGCATTTGAATGTATGGAAGGTACATGGCATATAAATCATGATTTTTATCATGTTGAATCCGTTGATGAGAATTTGAATGTTCTTAGTGAAGGTAAACTTGGACACATTGTAATTACTAGACTTTTTGGTCGTGGAACACCTATAGTTAGATACATTGGTATAGATGATTGGGTTAAATTAGTTGAAAGTTATAGTTGTAATTGTGGTTTAAAAACTCCAATTATTAAAGATGGAGTTAGAGGTAGAATAAACACAAATGTAATTTTGCCTGATGGGCGAGTTTTTCCTTCTGCATCATTTGCAATTATATCGGTTATTCTTAATGATTTGAAAATTAAGAAAGTAAGACAATTTCAAATAGTTCAAAAGAAAATAGATCAAATAGATATTCTTATTGTTATTGATGAAGATCTTAGAGATGTTGGTATGTCTATAGATTTAATTTTTAAACATATAAAAGAAGTGTATGAAAAAAAAGTAGGTCCTGGTGTAGCTATAAATGTGAAAGAGGTTAGTGAGATTAAATCTAAAAAAGGAAAACCAGCCCCACTTTTAATTTCACATATTAAGACAGATAATTTTTCTGATTTGGTAGATTAGATTCTAGTAGATAACGTTCTTTTTAATGATATAGAAAATTATATATATCAATAAGTACAAATATATAATTGTGGAGATTGTTAACAATTAACACGTAAATTTTGGATATGAAAATATGTTGATTGTTGGGGGATTAAGTAGCGAAGAAGAAAGAAACGAAGCGTTATTTGTTGCTCAGGTAGCTTTATTAGTAGATAGAATTAGATATCTGGCTAGAAAAAATAGAAAATAAATTATTTAATATTCCCCTGCAAGACTTTTTGTACCAATAAGCGTTTTTGAATCAACTACGCCTTTTAAAGATCTTATCTTCTGAATCACTACCTCACCAATTTGATCAATGTCTGTACACTCAATTTTAACAAGAATATCAAATTCTCCAAAGAGTGGATGTATTTCAGTTATCTCTTGAATATTTTTTAAAGAACCATAAACGCTTTTTTCATACAAAGGACTTATTGATAAAAGTGCAAAACCTATTGCCATGAAAATAGTAATATTGATTATATGTTTTAAATTTTTCTTATTATTAGTTAAATGAAGTAGTAACAAATTTAAATCCATTATGTATTATGTTAACAATTAACAGGAGATATTGTATAATGGATGAAAAAAATAAAAATAGATCTATTATAACAAGTGTTGCCGAAAAAGAACTAAATTTATTATCAAGACATTTACAAGTTATGAGTACAGTAAAAGAACATGGCCCGATAGGTATAATAAAATTATCAAAAATAACAGGTCAACCCCAACATATGATACGATACTCACTTAGAACCCTTGAAAAAGATGGAATAATTAAACCTTCACAACAAGGAGCAATAGTAACAGATAGGATATATGAAGTACTAGGTACATTAGAAAATACTCTTGACGAATTTACAATAAAAGTTCAAAAACTTAAAAAAAAGATAAAATAAAAACCAATAAAAAAAATAAAATCTTTTTTCTATTTAGTTTTAAGTCATCAAAGATTATAAATAATACTTACAAATAATGGTTTTGCTCCAAAGTATAGGACGTGAATAAAAAATGAATAGAAAAACATACATTATTTTGTTATCAATAATATCTATGTTGGTTGTTTCGACAGTGAATGTGTCTGCATATGATGGAACTTTAAATATAACAGATGAGACAAACGATATCATAAAAGCAGAGGAAGATGGAACTGTATCTTTTAATAACACTTATCCAGATGTAGATTTTGAAACTTTATCACTTAAACAAATTGGAAAACAAGTTGATGTAACGGTGAAACTTGCTGAAGGAGGAGAATTTCAAGAAGATTTAACTACGTTCTATGTAATAGTTATTTTAACAACTTCACCTTATGGAGAATATGATATATTTTATTCAGGTGCATTGGCAATTGAAGCAGGTAGTCCACTAATAATTTTATCTTATACAAGTGATGAAGGATTAGAAGCTATTGATGATTATACTGGAAAAGGAACTGATACATTACAATTTTCTTTTGATTTAATTGATAGAAATGAAAGATTAATTAGTGCACTAGTTATGATCACAAAAGATGATTATTCTGACGTATACCCTTACAATATTGAGGACATAGAAGATATTGAAGGAATAACAGATATTGAAATTAATGCAGGTGGTTCATATAATATTAAAACCAATCAAGATCTCGAGTTATCTGGAACGATTATATCTGGTGAAATCACTAACGATCATGAATGGTTCTGGACTTTTGATGATAGTAGCATAACTCTTGAAGGAAAAAATCCTTCTTATACTTTTAAAATACCAGATACCTATACTGGAACACTATATGTTTATGATGGGAAAGGTAGTTGGGGTAAAGATACTTTCCAGGTTAATGTAACAGGAACTAGTACAAATGGCGGTAATAATAACAATAATGAACCCGGTTTTGAATTAATAATTGTTATAGCAGCAGTTGCAATAGCTTTATTGATATTTAGAAAAAAGAAAAATAATTAACTCTAAATAATTTTTATTTTTTTTCTTAGTTATCTTTTTATTTAGATTTTATATCACATTATTTCGAGGAAGAATCTTTATGGTAAAAGAAAAGAAAAAAGATAACAAAGAAAGCAGACATGCATATAAGAAAAAAACAGCTTGGGAAATACTATCAAAAGAACAAATAAAAAGAGCTTTTAAGTTTTCAGATGATTATAAAAAATTCCTCAATGAAGCTAAAACCGAACGTGAATCAATAATTTTTATACAAAATGCTGCTAAAAAAGCAAATAAAAAAATTTTTCTAAATAAAGATAAAGAAGCAGCAGTAGTAATACAAGGTAAAAAATCTATTTTAGAGGGTCTTAGAATTATTATTTCACATGTAGATTCTCCTCGTCTGGATCTTAAACAAGTACCAATCTATGAAGAGTCATCTAGTAACTGTGCACTTTTTGAAACGCATTATTATGGGGGTATTAAAAAATATCAATGGGTTATAATTCCTCTTGCAATACATGGTGTGATTATTACAAAAAATGGTAAAAAAATAATTTTTAATATTGGTGAAAAAGAAACAGATCCTATATTTGCAGTTCCAGATCTTCTTCCTCATCTATCTCAAAAAGTTCAGGATGAAAAAAAGATTAATGAGGCAATAACAGGGG
>JBFEOQ010000064.1:0-7793 GCA_041550515.1 Thermoplasmatota archaeon
TAATTTAGTAATGTAACTAATATTATATTTAATAAATATAAAGATAAATTTTTAATTTTATGTGATAGTTCGAAATTTTAATAATAATACTAATTTTATAATAAAAATATTTATTTCATTTTTAACGAAAATTTTTTTAAAAAGGGATTTAAATATTTATAGGAGAATAATTTTTATTCTTTTAGATATATTAAAATAATTGAATTAAATAGAAATATCTATATACTAGTAAGTACATTATATTCAATAACAAACCTTTAAATATAAGTTGTTTAAATAAATATATGGGGGAACAAAAAAATGAAAAAAATAAAAAAGAATGGGGCTAGTATATTTGTTATATTTTGCCTAATATTTGCAAGTATTTCAGCAATTACAACTGTTGGTGATCCAACAGTTTTTAGCACTGCACCTTTTGGAGAAATAGTAGTAGTAAAAGAAGTATATGATGATGGTGTATGGACTGAAGGACCTGTAGAAGTAAGCATAGGTGAAACTCTTCAGTTTAGAATAAATATAACGTATTATAATACTTCAGGACTACCTAGATATCATTATGCATATAACATAAGAGTAAATGATTCTTTACCAGATTGCCTTGAATATGATATTGGAACAGCAGACCCAGATACGATCTTTGTATGGACCGATGATCCAAATGAAACTTTATACTGGGATTTCGGAGCAAGCCCATTATTTGACACTGAAAGTTTCATAATAACATATAATGCAACAGTTATTGAACCAACAGAACCAATGCCACAAGAAAATAATGTAACAGTAATCTGGGATGAAATATGTACTGGTGGAGACGAACTAGTAAGTTCAGATATCCTGATAATTACTATTGGTCTTGAACCAGAGCTTAATTTAATTAAAAGAATATGGAATAATGCTACAAGTCAATGGGTGAAGAGTCTTATTGCAGAAGAAGGAGAAATACTTCGTTTTAGAATCGATGTAAATAACGATGGACCTGTTGATTTAACTAATGTTACAGTAAAAGATCATTACCCTGCGTTTATAGAACCTTTCGAATTTTACCCTGCTTATACATCTATTGATACAGTAAATAGAATAATTACATGGGAACTTGGTACACTACCAGCATACAACTCATCTATAATTTTATTCAACGCAACAATAAATTCTACTGGTGAACCAGTTACTGGTAAAAATTATGCAAATGTTACTTGTGATCAACAATTATTTGATGAAGATAATGTAACAATCACAATACTAAAAAGATTTATAGTCGATAAAAAAGTTAGAGATCCATTAACCGGTGAATGGGTTGATGCAATAGAATATGTTAAAAAATGTGAAGCAGTAAGATTCAGAATAAATTTAACATACTATGGTATGGAAGTAATGAAATGTCTTGTAGTCAATGATACCCTTCCAGAATATTGTCTAAACTATTCTGATAATCTATATATTGAAATAGCAGGAGTAGAAATATCCCCTGGATCACCACAATACCCAGATGTATTTACATATGGTGATATCGTCGAAATGTGTTGTTCAGAATCAGTTGTTGTACCTGAATATTCAATCTATTTCAGTTGGGTAAATCGTACATTTGGATTAGGATATGGTGAAAGTGTAATAATTGAATTTGATGCAACAGTAATTGAATATTGTGAAATCCAAGATCCATGTATAGTACAAAATTGTGTTGAAGCATGGCTATGGGGTTGTAACTGCGAAGTTTTGTACTATGGACTAGATTGCGTAGATATCACTTGTCAACCTATACCTGGTGAATTCAATAAAACAGTTAGTCCCGAGGTTGACCCACCACAATGGGGTAAAGAAGTACATACCGTTCAAGGATACTCTATATTAATCAAACTTGAGTTTACATATTATGGAAATGAAAACCTAACCAATGTATCATTTTTAGATGAACTATGCTGTGTACTTGAATATGAAAGCACTATATCATCACCTAGTGGTACTATAATAGATGTTTCACCTGATAAAAAAACAGTTTGGTGGAATGTATCAAGGAATGTAACAGACTGTGAAACTTTAATAATAATATTCAAAGCAAAAGTAGTTGGCGCATCCGATTGTGGTGGATGTATCAACACAGCTTACTTCTGGGGGTATATCTGGAGATACTGTCTAGAATATGATTGTATCGTTAAGGGTAATGATACTGCAACTATTTTTGCAGCATCTAACTCTCCACCATGCAGCCCAGATGTAAGTGGACCTCAAGAAGGTATAATTGGTTCTTCATACACATTTAGAGCAATGCTTGATGACCCAGATGGTGATCAACTCACATACATATTCGATTGGGGTGATACTAGCCCTGATACAACTGGAGGACCTGTTAGCCCAGGAGAAGTAACAGAATCACATACTTTCACCACTCCAGGTAGCTATCAAATAAAAGTTAAAGCAACAGATGAACATGGCCTAGAAAGCGACTGGACACCATATCCAATAACAATATTAATAAAACAACCAGAAATTGAATTAAGCCTAAAAATGTTCCATATAAGCACTGTTAATGCAGATGTTACAAATACTGGTGATGTGGATATAAACAACCTTAACTGGGAGTTTGAGATAAGCCGAAATGCAACACTAAACTTCAGAGACATAGACATCGATGGAAGTGGTGTAATAGGTAGTCTACCTATTGGAGGTACTCAAATAATATCTAGTGATCCAATAGGTCTAAAATTCGGAAGAGCAACTGTAACAGTAACAGCCTCTAAAACCGGTGTTATCAGCCCAAAATCAATAACCGCTCAAGCATTTATAGTTGGACCAATAGTAATAATTCTACCTTAAGTGGTATCATCTAAAATAACTAAAAAAAATAATAAGAGATAACAAAAAAATTTCTCTTATTTTTTTAATCTATTTTTTTTATTAAAATTCTATTTCAGGAATGCTACGCCAAACTGTAAAGGGAGCAAAACCTAACATCAATACATTCATATAAAATAAACCAGGGTAAACTGCAAACATTACAATTCCTGAGAAACCTGCCATATACCCAAGAAACATTGGTATAAAGTAAAGAGTTAAAAGGATATATAAAGTTGAATTTAAAATATCTAAACAAAGAACAAGACCAGCACCAGCTAATAACGCAAAAAAATGTGTAAAAGCATTAGTAAGTCTTTTCTCAAGATATCCAAGACCTACTCCAATACCACCACCTAAAATAATTATTGGAGCAAAATAAGCAAAAAAATTTTTATTTGTAACATTGTTAAACTTTAAAGGAATATCATCATACTGAGAAAAATCAATTACATCATTCAACTCAATATTATTTGAAACCAAATTATTTTCCTTTAGTTTCTGTAAAACATATTCAAATTTCTCTATATAATCTAAATCCGATGTTAAATTCCTCATTAAATCATTATTTAATTTATCTAACTCCATTTTGTTAATTCTTTTTATTGTTTTATCAACATTACCATCCTTGTCAGATATTAATATATTCAATGTAACATCTGTTTTTCTTTTAGTATCTTCAATATTTGAAAATTGACTTAAATTATTTACAGAAGATTTTATTTTTAGGGATTGTGATGGAATACTGGAAAAAAATGATAACAGTAAAATTATTACAATTATAAAAACTGTAATATATTTTTTTATTTCCATATTTTTCCCCCACAAATAATTTTAAATAAATTATCATATTTGGATAATTTTTTTGTTATTTAGATAAAAATAAATCAAATAATAGCTTATTAAATTTTTCCATAAAAATATTTTGTATATTTTTAATCATTTATATGTAACAAATTTTCTTTGTTTAAATTGTTTTGAAAGTCTTTTATAATCATTCGCATTTTCAAGATTATTTTTACTAAACTTAATATCTTGTTTTATAATTTTTCCAGGTACCCCTATAACAAGACTATTTTCAGGTACAATCATATCTGTTGTAACTAATGCATTTGCACCAATAATACTTCCTTTACCAATTTTTGCCCCATTTAAAACAGTTGAATTTATACCTATTAGACATAAATCTTCAATTGTTGCTCCATGTATAACTGAACAATGTCCCAGTGATACATTTTTTCCTATTTTCACAGAATGATCAACATCACAATGTATAACACAGTTATCCTGTACATTTGTTCCATCATCAATATCAATTGTGTTTTCATCTCCTCTTATAACTGCATAAGGATAGACTCCACAGTTTTTCCCTATTCTTACATTGCCGATAACTAATGCTGTTTCGTGTACAAATGTGGATTTATGTATTTCTGGAATCATATTTTATTCCATCCAAGTTTTTTTGAAAAACAATAAACACTTTTATATTTTATGTATAGTATTCTGTTTTTTAATAAGTGTATTAATCTAGATTTAATTTAAAATAGATAATTAAATTATAGTTTTGAATTACAAACATAATAAATTAGAATAGAAAAATCAAATTAAAAATAATAGGTATAGGTTGAAGTTTAATATTTATTTACATTATACATTAAAATTTCTATAATGATTTATATACTTACAAAAAGATAATGAATCAAAACATGAGATATATCCGAACCAATGGACCCCTAATAATTTTAATTTTACTATATATCTGGATTTTTTTATTTACATTATTTGACATTTATTATAGTAAAGGTTGGAAAACATATATAATAATATCTTATGGTGTTCTAACAATATTTGCAATAGTGTTATTGTTTTTTAAATTAACAGATATAAAAAAACTTTATAGTAATATTGCAGAATTTGAAAAAAGGCTTAAAGGTGGTCTTTATCATTTTAAATGTCCTTCTTGCTCTGGTATTTTTGCAATAAAAAAATCGAAAAGTAGTGATGAAAAATCAGTTGAAATGACATGCCCAGATTGCGGTATGATAGGCGTAATTCCTTCAAATCCTTCTTATATTGAAGAAGAAATACCTGAGAAAAAATCAATAAAAACCAGTTTTAAATGCCTAACCTGTGGTGAAGCGATAGCGGTATGGGCTGAGGGAGCTAGTTTACATAATAATATACAAGTTTTTTCTTGTCCATTTTGTGGTATAGAAAAACCATTAGAAAAAATTTAAAGAATATGACGTATTTTTACTGCTTCACCATAACTACATTTTTTCATATCTAAACCATTCATAACTGCAGTTCCTACACCAACAAGTTCTTTTTTTCTAAGAATTAAAACTTCATCACCAATTCTTATATCTTCATCTGAGTTTAAAACACCTGGTGCAAGTATTGAACCTTTTGGTATAAAGTCATCTGCTATATCAATCCAATATTTTTCAAAAGACTTTATCTTTTTTGCTCCGTCTAAAGTCAATGAAATATATCCTCGATCTTTTGAAAGCATTCCAAGTTGTAGGTTGTTTTCCTTTATTTTTAAATCTGGGTATCTACCAAAAATTTTTGTGTTTTCTAATAGTTTTTTACCAATTTTTTTTCCAAACTGATAGTTGGCAAATGATTCAAGATTTTGTTTTACTCGTTCATATCTATTTATTTTTTCAAAATCAATTATATTTTCCTCTAAGGTATTTTTAAGATTTTCAAGTGATTCATCTGAAGTTGGATTATCTATACATGTAACAACAGGTTTTTTGATTATATTTTTTATAAAACTTGTAATTTCCTTAGGTAAATGCATAATTATTTTTTCATATTTATTTTTAGAAAGATAAGTTTGTAAAATTTTATTTATCATTTTTTTTTCATCTTCATTACAAACTCCAGTCACAGGTATATCATAGTTTGCAGCAGGATATACAAGTTCAATTTCACGGGGCACAAGACCCAAAGGTGACGTAATAATTAACTCATGAATAATATCTGGATTATTTGTTTCCTGTATCATTTTTTTAAATAATTTATGTGACTTTGAAAAAGAATAAGGTTTTTTAGCTGAACAAGGAAGAAGAAGCAAAATTTTTACACAATCAGGTTTAATATATCGATTTAAAACTCTATCTTGAAATCTTTTTATTTCAGAGCGGTTAAATGATTCAAAAATAGTTGCATAAATATTTTTATTGCAAGCTACTGGAGTTTGTTTTTCTAAAAAATTATAATAATTCATATCTAGATTTCTAAGAAGCGAAATGTATAATGGATTTGTAACAGCTTTTTTTTCAATATAATCTCTAAGATTACCTTTTTTTATAATGTTTCTTACTTTTTTAAGTTCATTAAAAAGCATATAGTAATTATGATTTAGTATATCTTGAAATGATAGTTTTGAAGGTTTTTTATTAAAATTATTACATATTGGACAGCTACAAGATAATTCTATTAAATCCTTGGTATTATATCCTCCATCTGAAAAAAACATATTATTATTTCTAGCAGCAATAATTGCACTTGTTGTATCAAATAAATCAATACCCATATAACATAAAAAACCTATATTTGAAGGATCTGCAATTACCGGTGTATAAATTATTTTTTCAGGACCAAAATTTTTTCTTAAATTTATTATTAAATCTACAAATTTTTTAGGTTTTTTAAAAAGCTGATAGGCATATTCAATTATTATAAAACCATTTTTTTTGTCTATATGATAAAAATTTTTTTCATTTAATTTTAAAGGCGTCTCTAAAAATTTTAAAACTGGTTTATTTGTTTTAACCTCAATATTTGAAAGTATTATTTCTGTGTTATCAAATGCTTTGAAACGATTTGTATTTACTGATAAAATATTTGGTGTTACAACCTTTTTATCATCTATAGTTATTTCTCCGATTCTTGAAAGTTCATCTCTTTTTTTAACATAGAATTTCATTATAGGGAGATATAGATTTTCTATTTAAAGAATATTTAGGATAAAATTATTTTATTAAAAAAAATAGTTTTGTTTATTAAAGAAGATTGGAGTAGAGAAATAATTTTTTAAATTTTGGCTTACTTTTATAATAAATTATAGTACTGATTGTATTATTCATCTTCAAATATAAATAAATCATCAATGGTAGTCTGCAGTATCTTTGCTATATCATGAGCTAACTTAAGTGAAGGATTATAATTTCCTTTTTCAATGAAATGAATTGTTTCTCGTCTTACACCTACTTTTCTTGCTAAATCTTCCTGAGTGAAATCATATCGTGCTCTTAGTTCTTTTATACGTGTTTTCATGCTTAATTACCTTTCCAAGCTAAGTAAAAAAAAGATACTATGAATGCTAATCCTCCACATAGTACTACTATAGCTGTTACGTAGTTTCCTGGGAGTTCATAATCAAAGAAAATACCTGATATTAATGGGGCTCCTACTGCACTCCATATCGATGCAATGAATCCATAATAGCAAGCTTTATAATTTGTTAATTTTAATCTTTCATCTTGTGCGGGTAATCCTTTCCTTATATTTTTTATTCTATCCCAAAGTATATACATTGTTGAAAGTATTAATATTAATACTATTATTATTGGTAGTATTTCATTTAACTCTAGGTTACCTGCGTTTATTATGTAAAAATATAGAGTAACTATGACTGTTGCTGCTATTCCAATGCCTGCTATAACTCCTAATTTATCTTTCATCTTATTTTTCACCTCAAATATTTTTTGTGTGTTAGTAATAACTTTTTTTTTGTTATATCTAACATTATGTTATATATATGTAACATCTACTATTTATATTTTATCCCACCAAAACTCAATTCAGATTAGATTTATAAATCTATAATTAACAATAAAATAATCTCTTTAATTTTAGAATTCAAATAAATTCAGTTAAAAAAATTAATATTATACTCATTAAAGAAAATATAGATTAAATAACGGAATTAGAACACTCAGGGATCAGCA
>JBFEOQ010000065.1:0-7657 GCA_041550515.1 Thermoplasmatota archaeon
AAGAAGAAAATTTAGAATCACTAAAAGGAGAACTAGAAAAAAAATCAACCGAAATAAAAACCCAACAACAACAAATAAACACATTACAATCAGAACTTACAAAAAAAGAAAAATCAATAGAAGAACTATCAATAAACAACATAAATAAAAACGAACTATTAGAAAAAGAACAAACAATCAAAGAACTAAATAGTTTACTTGATGATAAAATAAATCAAACACAAAAAGCTATTAGCTCTGAGAAAAAAACAAAAAAAGATCTAGAAAAAGAAAGAATACGAAAAGAAAAATTGTTGGTTGCATTTGAAAAACAAAAAAGAGATTTTTTATTATTAAAAGAGCAAATTCATGAGAATGAAAAAGTAATAAATAATCGATTAAAAGAGAAAGATTCTCTTGAAAATGAAACAGAAAATATAAAAAACCAGCTTTATCAAAGGGAACAAGAAATTATAAATTTAAAAGAAGATATAAGAAAAAATCGTTTAGAACTAGACAATAAAAATCAAGAAATTAAACGAATACAAAAAAATATTCAAAAAGAAAGAGAGATTAAAACAAAAGAAAAAATTAAAACAATTAAGAAGATAAAAGCCAAAGATAAATATTTGAATGATTTTAAAACAATTGAAAGTATTGATGATAAAATCAGAACAATTCTTATAAATAATGGGATTGACACTATCGAAAAACTAAACGATATTCCAATTAAAAAACTTACTGAAATCAAAGGATTAAGTAAAAATATTGCAAAAAAAATTAAGAGAGATATTGAACATAATATTAAGATAAGTAATATTGAAGATGAAGTAGTATATGAATACACTGAAGGAAAATTATTTACAAAACGTGATGATGATCAAACAGAAGAGCTAACTGAATGGGAGAGTATTGATAATAAAAAATTAATTAAAAAATAAACTTATAGTTTAATAAACAATAGATATAATTTTTATTTTGAATTAATTATTTAAATTTTAATAAACTTTTTTCCTCAATAATAAAAAAAAATATTTTTATGCAAAATTTTTTAACATGATCTTTATTTTCAAGATACTAATGATTTGGAATGGCCCTTTGAAAAAAATCAATAATTATAGATACGAAATACCTCTGGAGTATAAAGGAGAACATAATAATCTTAAAATGAAAACTTCAGCAATTATTTATGTTGATGAAAGTATGATTTCATCATTGCGAAAGGATAATGCTCCTGAGCAGGCTGCAAATGTTACGATGCTTCCTGGAATTGTTGGAAAATCAATGGCCATGCCTGATATACACTGGGGTTATGGATTTCCAATCGGAGGTGTTGCCGCATTTAATACTGAAGAAGGTGTTATTTCTCCTGGAGGAGTAGGTTATGATATAAACTGTGGGGTCAGGCTCCTTAGAACTAATTTGAATGTGGAAGATTTAGATAAAAAATGTATTAGAAATCTTATTGACGAAATGTTTAAAAATGTACCTTCTGGATTAGGTTCTAGTGCAAAAGTTAAGTTTAGTAGAAATGAACTTGATGAAATTATGAAAACTGGTGCAAATTATCCTGTTGAAAAAGGATATGGATGGAATGAAGATACTAACTTTCTTGAGGAAAATGGTTGTCTAGATTTTGCTGATCCTTCATGTGTATCCGATAAAGCAGTGAAACGTGGTTTATCCCAGGTTGGATCTCTAGGTGCAGGTAATCATTTTCTAGAAATCCAAAGAGTAGAAGAGATATATGATAATTATGCTGCAAAATTATATGGTATTACAAATATAGGACAGATTTGTGTTATGATACATACGGGTTCGCGAGGTTTTGGTCATCAGGTTTGTACTGATCATTTACAAGTTCTTGAAAATGCCGTTAGAAAATATAATATCTGGCTTCCTGATCGTCAGCTTGCTTGTGCACCTATTAACTCAAAAGAAGGTCAGAACTATCTTAAGGCAATGGCTTGTGCTGCAAATTTTGCTTGGTCTAATCGTCAGCTTATTGTTCATTGGGTTCGTGAGTCTTTTGAACATGTTTTAAAAAATTCTGCAGAAAATATTGATATGCATATTATTTATGATGTATGTCATAATATTGCAAAAATCGAAGAACATAATGTTGATGGTAAAAAAATGAAAGTTTGTGTTCATCGTAAGGGTGCTACTCGAGCATTTGGCCCTGATAGAACAGATATTCCTTCTAAATATTGTGATATTGGTCAGCCAGTTCTTATCCCTGGTGATATGGGTACAGAAAGTTATCTTTTAAGGGGTACAAAAGAATCTAGTGAAACTTTTTGTTCAACTTGTCATGGTGCAGGAAGAGTTATGTCTCGTCATAGAGCTCTTAAAAATTGGCGAGGTGAACAAATAGTTAGAGAACTTGATGGAAGAGGTATATATGTTCATCCTGCAAGTATGAAGGTTGCCGCTGAGGAAGCACCTGGAGCCTATAAAAATATACGGAAAGTTGTAGATGTAGTAAATGGCGCTGGTATTTCAAAAAAAGTTGCAAAACTTAAACCCCTTGGTGTTGTAAAGGGTTAAATAAACATCAATTAATTTTAAATGTTATAAAGCTATATAAGTTCTTACTTTAGGATGGTGATGTATGTTTGAGTGAGGAAGATGTGTATATCTGTGATTTTGAAGAAGTAGACTTAAAAGATGCTGCTGTTATAGCAGGTTTTCCTTCGATAGGTCTTGTTAGTACAATAGCTGCTAATTATTTAATTGATGCTCTTAATTTAAAACAGATTGGATGTATTACTTCTTCACAATTTCCTACACTTTCAGTTGTTCATACTGGTGAACCTTTATCACCAGTAAGAATATATGCAGGTAATCAACCAACTGCTGGTAAAATAGTTGTTTTTGTATCTGAATTCAAACCAAAACCTAATCTTATTAACTCAATATCTGAAGTTATAATGAAATGGGCTAGAACTAAAAAATGTAGACTACTGATATCTCCTGAAGGAATGGTTGTTGAAGGAAAATCAGAAATAGATACAGGAAATGTAGATGCATATGCTATTGGTTCTACAGAAACTGCTCGTAATATGCTACTTGGAAAAAATATTCCTCAGTTTAAAAATGGTATAATTGCTGGTGTTTCTGGTGTTTTACTTAATATTGGAGTACAGCATAAATTTGATGTAATAAGTATTTTAGCTGAAGCCCATCCAAATTACCCTGATGCTAAAGCTGCAGCAGCAGCAATTAATGTTATTGCACTTATTTTAGGTATTGACATTAATGTTACACCATTATATGAAGAGTCAGATCGAATTGAAAAACAACTTCAGAAGATTCATAAGCAAGCTAAACCAATGGTTTCTGGAACACAAGCACCTCAGCCTAGTATGTACGGCTAATAAAATTTTTCTTTTTCTTTTTTTCTTGAAAAGATTATTTATAGAAGAGTTTGTTATTGCTGTCTTTAATTATGGAAGAAATAATTAAGAGTCACCCTCGTTATGAATCTTTGATGACACGGAAAAAAATTTCAGATGCTATAAAAAAAGGTTATGTTCATGAAACAGGTCTTATCGCTCATGGTCGAGGAGAAGCCTTTGATTATCTTATAGGTGAAAAAACTATACCAGTTGTAGATGAAGCAGAAAAAATTGCTGCAGCATCTCTTCTTATTGCTGAAAAACCTGTTATTAGTCTCAATGGTAATGTTGTAATACTTGCAGGAGTTGAATGTATAACTCTCTCATATGAGATTCATGCAAAAATTGAGGTTAATCTTTTTCATCGGACTGATAAGCGAATGAGAATATTAACAAGTCAACTATTAAATCTTGGCGCTAGTAAAGTATATGGATCTAAAGGAAATGCTCGGATTCCAGGTCTTGATCACGATAGAGGAATATGTGATAGAGATGGGATTTTTTCTTCTGATGTTGTTTTAGTTCCATTAGAAGATGGTGATCGTTGTCAGGCTTTGAAAAATATGAATAAAATTGTTATTGCAATTGATTTAAATCCTCTGTCTCGTACAGCTAGGACAGCTAACATTACAATTGTGGATAATGTTACTCGAGCAATTCCAAATATAATAAAATGGGTTAAAATTTTAAAAAATGAGGATAGGAATACCCTAAAAGATATAACTTTTAAATGGGATAACCGAAAAATGATTATGGAGGTTTGTAGGTTTATTTCAAAAAGACTAAATTCAATCTTTTAATATGGTGATAGCTATGAGAAAATTAAGAACTCATTATTCATTAGATGTTTCTGAAAAAGATTTTGGAAAAAAAATTATTGTTGCTGGTTGGATTGAAGATATACGTAATATTGGTAGTATTGCCTTTATTATTATTCGAGATAGAAAAGGTACTCTTCAGGTTACATGTCTTAAGAAGAAGGATGCTATACTGTTTGAAAAACTAGTAAGTGTTCCTCGTGAATCAGTTATATCTGTAATTGGTGAGTGTTTAAAAAGCGATAAGGCACGTAATGGTTATGAGATTATCCCTGAAGAATTTATTATTTTATCAGAAGCGGAAACTCCTTTACCTTTAGGTGTTGTTGATAAAATTGAATCTGAACTTGATACACGTCTTGATAACCGTTTTATTGACCTTAGAAAACCTGAGGTTCAAGCAATTTTTAAGATACGTAATGAGGTTATTTCAGCAGTTCATTCTTTTTTAAAAAATAATAATTTTATTGAGGTTCATACTCCAAAAATTATTGCAAGTAGTTCTGAGGGGGGTACTGATGTTTTTAAAATTAAGTATTTTGAAAAAGAAGCTTTTCTTGCTCAATCACCTCAATTATATAAACAAGCTCTCATGGCAACAGGTTTAGATCGAGTTTTTGAAATAGCGTGGTATTTTAGAGCAGAAGAACATAATACTCGTCGGCATTTAAATGAAAGTACAGCAGTAGATATTGAAATGGCTTTCATTCAAAGCGAAGAAGATATTATGAAAATTCTTGAAAAACTTGTCCATCATATCTGGAAAAAAGCAAATGAGTGTGTCTATGAACTTAATATTTTAAATAAAAAACTTTCAGTTCCAAAACTTCCATTCAAGCGCATTAGCTATAATGATGCAGTTAAAAAACTAAATGATAATGATTATAAAATTCAATGGGGTAATGATTTTGGAACAGAAGAAGAAAAAAAATTAGGAGAGTTAATGGAAAAAGATGGATATGAATTTTATTTTATTACGAATTATCCTCTAAAAGCTAAACCATTTTATACTATGCCTGAAGGAGATAAGCTTAGTAGAAGTTTTGATCTCGCATGTATGGGTGTTGAACTTGCAAGTGGCAGTCAGCGTATTCATAAATTTGATCTTTTGAAAAAAAGAATGCAGGATTGTGATCTTAATCCAAAAGATTTTGATTCATATCTTAAAGCATTCCGCTATGGTATGCCACCTCATGGTGGCTTTGGTTTTGGTATTGAGCGCTTTCTAATGGAGTTGCTTGATATTCATAATATTAGGGAATGTATTTTATTTCCTAGAGATAGAACTAGACTTTCACCCTAGAATTAAATTTTTTTTTTATGATTTTTTTTAATCAATTAATATAGTTTTGAGGGCGAGATTTTAGCACGATCCTAACATTTAAATTATTATAATAATATTTAAATATATATAAGGTTAATATATTATTGATGTCAACTCGAGACCAAATAAAACATATAAGATTAATCAAAATTACTGCTATATGTGGTATTCTAATTCCTATCATAATTTTTTCTAGTATTTTTTTTGCTATATCAGTAGCACCTTGGTTTGAATGGACAAATAATGCACTTAGTAATCTAGGGGTTGAGGGGTTATCTGCTTTTTTCTTTAATAATGGTTTAATACTAGGTGGATTTATTATATTTATTTTTTCTTTATGTTTGATCCACTTGTTAAAAAATAAGATTGGAGCTTATCTTTTATTAGGAAGTTCTATTTCTCTTATAGGTATCGGAGTTTTCCCCGAAACAATTTTTTTATTGCATTATTTGACATCTGTAGTTTTTTTTATTTTAATAACAATTGCAATGGTAATAATTGGTTTCACTATGGTAATGAGTAATTCTTATAAAATATTAGGAAAAATTGCTTTGTTTTTTTCAATCATTGCTTTGATGTCACCTTTTACTCTTATTTATTTAAATGGTATTGCAATACCTGAGGCAATGGTTTGCTTTCCTGCTTTTATTTGGTGTATGCTTTTTGGAATTAGAATAAGTACTGGTGTATAACTAAATTAAGATAAAAAAAGAAATTAATCCACCAATTATTGGTTGATGTAATAAATAAATGCCCAAAGAATGCTGTCCTATCCATTGAAATATTTTTAAAGATTTGTATCTTGAGAGATCAGGTAGTCTGAATTCTCTTTTATAACCGCAATATAGCTGATCTCCTACAGCTATTCCAATTATTATTATAGTGAACCAGGGAAAAAGGGGAAAATAATCAACAGTGTATTTCCATACATCTGTTTGATGCAAACCAACTATAAATTGTAAAATATTTGGTTTTTCTACAGTAAATTGAGTTACTACAAAACTTAAAAAAAAAAATAAAATTGAATATAGAAATGCATGATTTTTATATTTAAGTATTGGTACACTTAAAATAATTGATAGTCCTATACAATGTAGCACTCCAAAAAACACGGGTTTATCTGGTATGAATATAAAAGAACCTATTGTTATAATCATTCCAAAACCAATTATTTTTAAACCTCTAATAGTAAGTTTTTTATAGTATCTATTTTGCTCTTCAATTGATTTGTTTTCAATTTTCTTTTTGCTTACTATTAAACTTAAACCTACAATTAGAAAAAAGAGAAGAGGGATTACCTTTGAGAAAGTTGAATATAAGTTATTGTTCATAGGGATTATTTTAAAATAGTTTAAATCCCATAAAATATGAGCAACTATCATTAGAAATAAAGCAAGTCCTCTGAAAATATCGATTTCAATAAATCTTTCAGATTTGTTTTTGTATAATGATTTTATGAGTAAGTTCTTTATCTTTTCTAATATACTTCTATGTATCATAGTGCTTCTTGTTAACACTTTACATTTATTATATATAAAGATAATCTGTTAAAATGTCAAAATGAAAAAACTATAAGTTTAACTAGAAACCATCCAAGAGAGCTGTATAGATCTCGTATGTTGATAAAAATTCAATAGGCAAAGATTTAATAGAAATTAAAGAGCTTTATCTATATATATTAGAAGAAATCGAAAAATATCAAATAATAGAATATCAGAAATTTGAAAAATATATAAGATATCTAAACGATAAACAACAAAAAGAATTTTCTTAAACAGTATTTACCAGAATGATAAAATTATAACCCAATTATAAAAAAACAATTTGATTTAGAGATCATTCCTAGCAGATATATGATTAAAAGGTAAGTTTTTTCACCTTACTAAGTTTATTGGGAAAATATTTTATTTATTTGCTGAAATCTTTGATATATAATCTTTAAAATCTCAAGATAATTTAATGCTCTAAAAAACTTATTTTTAGGTACACTAACAACTAAGGAATCTGACCAATCACTTTCTGCGCCATGTATATCCTTTGCTTTGACTTTAACAGAGTAAGTACCCTTTGTTTCCCAAATATGGGATGCATTAACAACCACTCCTGATTCGTATGGTCCAATCCAGCCAGTATCT
>JBFEOQ010000066.1:0-7446 GCA_041550515.1 Thermoplasmatota archaeon
GGGAGCATACATTTGTTTTTTCTTCTGTTGGGGAACTATAAAAATGTCGTTTTCTACTGAAAATTAGTAAAAGGGAGCATTGTACCTAAAAATAGTGATTCTATTACAACAGATTAAAACGAAAGTTCAAATCTCGTCTCAAAGCACATATTTTACTTCTAGTTAAACATTGGCAGGCAGCTTTTTTTATGATATTAAAAAGATAATATAGAAAAGAATACCTTCCTTTTATATAGGATAATAAGGAGCTTTTAATTATATTAGTTTTTATCAACTAAGGCTGCTAACCCCCATAGAAAAGAACCTAAAAAAAATCCAATTCCAATGAAGAATATACCAACTGAATGATAAAAATCTAAAGTAGTTCCAGCAACCGAACCCTCAAAGAAAAAAAATGTCTGGAAACCAGCGTAAATGCATAATAGAGTAGAAATTACTCCAAAAAATCTCAAAAATATAGATAATCTTGAACTTTCATTTTTCCTCATAAATATTTCACCTAAATATCAAACAACATTTCAGCAATATATGTATATATATTTCTTTTTAAAAAACCAACACATTTTTAAAAAATAAAAAAGAAAGGTTTTTATAAAGTCCGTGCAAAATAACGCGGAGATTCTCGACGAAAAAAGTAACGAGAATCGGCGAATAAATGCACCCATCATAACCACAAGATCATATCCGCGTTAATAGGTGAAAAATCATTAATTTTACAGTGCCCTATGTGAGTATTATTGCTAAGACTTTAAATCCCATCGAAAACAAAATTATAAAAAATTATTACTTGTATAATATGATGTTGAAAGATTTTATGAATAATGAATTCATACAATATTATCAAATTTCTGAAGCAAAATTGGCAATAACAAGCATCTCAAAATCTTCAGTTGTAAGTTTATCGTTTCTCGAAAAAGCACCAAGTTTTGCACCATAAATATCAATTTTTTTAAAACCCAGAGACTTTAACAACCATGTAATTTCAGATGGAACATAAAACCTCTCATTGCATTCTAATTCCTTTTTATTACCAGAGTCATCTTCTACTGTTGTAATATTATGATCTCTAAAAGTCATTAAATCAAAAGTATTACTTCTACAAGTAGTATTTCCTTCATCCGTTTTTGAAGAATGAAAATTTTCAACTGAATGATATAAAGGAAATAATCCATTAAGTGTTGTAAAAATCAACTTACCAGGCTTCTTTAAAGATTTAGCAACATTTCTTAAAATCTCAAAATTCATTTCATCTGTTTCCATCAAACAAAATCCACCTTCACAAAGCATTATTGCCAAATCAAAATCATCTTTGAAAGGTAATTTTCTTGCATCATGTTTTTCAAATTCTATTTCCAAATTTTGTGCTTTTGCTTTTTCTTTGGCTCGTTTAAGTTGTGAATCAGATAAATCAATTCCTATGATACTATATCCTCTTTTTGTTAATTCAATCGAGTGCCTACCTGTTCCACATCCAATATCTATTATTTTTAGTGATTTATCAAAATCAATTTCCTTTTCAATAAAGTCACATTCACCAATTGTTCCCTTTGTATAACTTTCATTATCATAATTTTTACCATAATTTTCATAAAGGGATTCATACCACTGATTCATATTTATTCACCATATCAGTCAAATCTTTATTATAATTTGAATGTAGTTAATAAAAAATTATTTAATAATCATATCGGATGATAAATCAAAGAGATTTTAATTTATTATTTTGCCGATTATGATGTTTAATAATTATAGTATGAGCATTACACTCTTAGCTTATATGCTCGACGGCAACATTCTAAATTTTTGCAATTTAAACTCTATGCTTTCTAGACACAAAATACACTTTTAGACTAATATTACTTGGTGATTGTGTGGATAATAGATAATAACACGCTGTCTTCATACGAATTTCAATTAAAAATTTTATAAAACATCATTTTTCATATATCCTTTTTGTATGAATATTTTCAGCAATGTATTTGTTAACATAATTAATAAAACACACATTTATTTAAAAATCATGAATTATTATATGAAATATTAAATGCAAAGTATTATAAATTAAAGTTTTTTTATGATAATAAGGAGAATTTAATATGAAAAAATATATTATATTTATTATTTCTTTGATTATTATAATATCATTATTTTCAGATGTTATATCAAAACCAATAAATCAAAAATCTACAAATAACAATAATTTATATAATATTTATAAACGATCATCAATGCAGGTTATACCAATTTGTTCATCGATAAAAAACAATATAAATAGAAATTTTTCTCCAAGAGTTTTAAATAATTATAATAATAGTTATAATTATGTTATTATCACTGATGAGGATTTAGTAAACTCTATTCAAACATCAACATTTCTTGAATGGAAGGAATTTTTAGGTTATAAAATTAAAATAATTAAAACTTCAGATTCATTAATTCAAGATCAATCTGGTAATGATTTACCAGCAAAAATCAGAAACTTTCTAAGAGAATACTATCAAGATTGGGGGATATTTTATGTTTTAATCGTTGGAGATCATGAAACAATTCCAATGCGATATTGTTATCCTGATCCAAATAACCATAATTTTGATATATACAGCTGGTCAAATGGTGGTGAAGTACCAACTGATTATTATTACGCTGATTTATCTTATTCTGATTCTGAATCTTGGGATAGTGATGGAGATGGATATTATGGTGAATTTAATGAAGATAATCCTGATTTCAAAGCTGAAGTATATGTCGGTAGAATACCAACAAGTATTCCAGAAAAAATAATTTATTCTCTCAATAAGATCGTGTCTTTCGAACAAGACACAGAAGAATGGAAAAATAATGCTCTTCATGCTGGTTCAATATTGTTTTATAAAAATGAGAATCATCAATATCATATTGACCACGATATTGACGGTGCAACTTGTCTAAATGCAATTGAAGAAGATTTTATGGATGATTGGACTGTTAGTCACCTATCAGAAAAAGAAGGTTTATCACCATCAAAATACAATTGGGATTCTTTAACTGAACCTGATTTTACTGAGTATTGGAGGAATGGTAAATATTCAGTTGTTAATTGGGCTGGCCATGGTTCTTCTTCTGGTGTGGGTCGTACAATCTGGAGTTGGGACGACGGTGATAAAATCCCCGAATATTCTGGTAACGAGATTATAGGTAAACCTCAAATTAACATCTGGTCAGATTTAGAAGATGATTATCCATCCATTGTCTTTGCAGTTTCTTGTCTTGTTGGTTATCCTGAGTTAGTAGGTTATGGTAATCTTGGCATTGACTTGCTTGTTGAAGAATCCTTCGGTGCAGCTGTTGCTGTATGTAGTGCTACTCGCCCTGCAGCTATCACTGTTAATTTCACTCAATATCATTCAGGTGCTGAAGCCTTATGTTATGAATTCAATCATTATATGATAGATGGACCTAATGAATCTCAGCCTATAGGTGTAGCTCTTTATGAATCAAAATATTATGTCCACTATAATTTTGGATGGGATACTTGGTATTATGAATACAAAAATATGTATAACTATAATCTATATGGAGATCCATCAATGAGAAGAGAAGGAATATCAAGTCCTTCTTCAAATATTGAAATTATTAATCCAGAAAATGGATTTTATTTTAACAACAATAAAATTTTTCCTTTTTTTACCTCAGTTTTAATAGGAGATGCTTTGATTAAAACCAATACTTCAGAAAACATTGAATATGTTGAATTTTATATTGACGATGTTTACATGTATACAGATTTTGATTATCCTTTCGAATGGAATTGGGATGAACCTAATTTCTTTAAACATAAATTAAAAGTAGTTGCATATGATAAAATGGAAGAACAAGTTTACGATGAATTATTTATTTGGAAATTTTTCTAATATTTTTAAATAAGAAATTAAATTATTTAATGCAAATTCTGTAAAAATATATTGACATATCTTATAAAATTTAAAACTAATTTAATAAAGTAAATAAAGACTGCAATATTTATAATACTTAAATATATAGAAATAGTTACAAAATATTTAATGCAGGAGGATATGATATTAAAAAGCTATTCATTCTAATTCTTATTTTTATATTCTTAACTAATAGTATCAATGTTAATGGTTACCTATTTCACAATACTTTTAATATCAATCTAGATAAAAATAATAATAACATTCCTAAAATAACTATTGGTGAAATAGATACTACAAATGACCTTGATCCTCTTGTTGACATTAATGTAACTGTAGAAATAATTTCAATTCGTATATTGGAAAATAATAGCTTTTATAATAACTCAAATTTTTTTATAAAAGTTATTATTAATTCAGAAGAATTTTATTCACCTATTTGGAATAATTCCCCTTATTTATATAATATCCAATGGTTAGCTTCTTCAAATGTTCCCGATAATATTGATCAAGTTAATATTAGTATTGAATTATTTGATAAAACTACTAAAACAACACCTTTTTATGATTACACATTAACACTAAAATCTAAAATTCAAGGTTATAAAACTAAATTATTCTATAATATAAAATCTGGTCATTGGAAAGGAGATGATTATTTAGGTGATTCTAGTGGATATGGGAGATTAAATAGCTATAACATAGAAAGTTACTCTCCCTACAATATTGGCTATGAAATTTGGTTTGATATTTATCAGAATGATTACGATGATGACAATATTCCTTACTGGACTGAGGTTTATAATTATGGAACTGATCCTACTTATAATAATAGAGGGGAAGATCTTGATGGTGACCTCCTTCCTATTGAATGGGAACATAAGTGGATGTATAATCCCTGCATATGGGATAACCACAATCAACTAGATATGGATGATGATAGTCTAACTAATATAGAAGAATATTATACATCTTCAGAAGGTTCTGACCCCTTTAGAAGAGATATTTTTATTGAAATGGATTTCATGGAAAAAGGTCCTCTTGGACAAAATTGCTTTGTTTCAAACCTTTCAAAAGAAATACTTAAAACAGCCTTTAATCGTCGTAATATAGTATTTCATCTTGATGATGGATGCATGGGTGGTGGAGGAGAACTTATTACTTTTGATCAAAAAACAGATCGCCATGAACTTCGAACTATTTATAACTCGTATTTTCTGCATAATGATTCAAACAACTGGCGGAGAAGTGTATTTCGTTATGCAATAATAGTCAATAATTCTATTGCATCTGGAATTGCGTTTATTGGAGAAAATCCATGGTTTTATTGGCATACTAAAGGCATTAATACGTTTGTGATATCAGCACAATCTGTGCAAAACAAATCACGAAAATTAAACCAACAAATCGACTTTATATTTGCATTTATGATTATGCATGAAACAGGTCACACATTTGGTATTGATTTTATGTTCCCATTAGGATGTGATAATTTAGCATCCTATCGACCTGGATCATTTTCATATTGGTTATTTAAAAATTATAAAAGCGTTATGAATTACAGATATGTTCTTTCAATTCTTGACTATTCAGATGGATCTCATGGATTATTTGATCATGATGACTGGTCAAATTTGGATTTTTCATTTTTTGAAAAAAAGACTATCAATTATTATTTAGAGTAATAAATTAATATTTAAAAATTCAAATTGTATAATAATGTTCTAAGATTAAATATAAAAAAATAAAAAAATGTTTTTAATTATAGTACTTCTGCAATATCTTTTCAAAGATCGGTAAATCAAATAGTTTAATAAAAAAAGATAATTTATCAAAGATTATTGGTTTTATTTTTACTTTTTCATCAGTTTGGTATCCACCAATTTTAAGACTTGGATCACCAAGTAAAGGCCATTGCTCAACAGTTTTTGCATCAGTTTGAGATTTCATACCCGGGTAAGTATCAAGATATTTCTTTGTTGCACCTACCCAAACATCTCCTAAGTATTCTTTTCCTTCGTCCAAAGTTTCAAAAAATAATCTTATTTGGTATCCACCTAATGCTTCAACTGTATCTGGTAAGTTAATGCCATCACCATCTTGATCACCATGTTCACCTACTGCACCATATCCTAATCCAGTATTTCCAAGACTTGCAATAGTTCCTCCTTGAGTCATTCTTACAAGGTGCCATGCAAAGCATTCTGGAACAGGAATCCCATGAGTCCAAGTAAATGGTTCATTTAATAACGTTGACATTAATGTTACGTTAAACTGACTATTGTGACATCCACCTATAACACAAATAGGTAATTTTATATCGTTTTTTAATGCATAGAAATCATTTATTTGAATTCCACCTGGTGTATCTTGCCAGTTAAAAATACCCGGCCAATGTGTATTCCAACTACCAGGATGTCCATGACCTTCAAACAATAAATATCCACATCCAGCACTTACTTCTCTTTGTATAGCTTCTGTGCTTGGTATATATTCACTACCTTTACCATTTGATGAATATAGTTTTATAGGATTAAACTTAGTCATATAATTATCAAAAATAAAATCACATGCAACCTCGCCTTCTAAATAATCTGTTCCACCATCATCATGTGAATCTCCACCTATAGCTACCATATTATTATACCAGTCATCCTCATGTTTAAATCGCTCATAGTCGATTATCTTTGTAACAACTCCTTTAACTTCATTAATACTTCTACAAGCTAATCTACCAACAGATACATCTGGGTATAAATCGATTATATCTCTTTTAGTGGTCCCACCTATTGCTTTCCACACAGCAAAAATACCATCGCTTTCACCATACCTATCTGAATCCCAACTTGAAAAATTACCTTCACCATCATATATATCTGCGTAGTATAAATCACTAATAAAACCAGGATCATAAGTACTCCCTATTTCTCTGAGATTTGTATATCTAACAGGTAAATACCAATTAGTTGTCCCCTGATTTGAATCATCACGCGAATCCCCAATTATAAGTGAGTTCATACCTCCAACTAATAAAACATAATTTATACCTAGTGTTTCAATTGCATCTTTAATATAATATTTTATCTTTTCTGGTTTATCAACGCCATTATATTCACTATATATTTCTTCAGTTGTTTTTAAAAAGGTAGAAAGATTATATTTATTCTTATGAGTTATAAGTCTTTGTAATTCACTTGAAAACTCATTAGGAGCAATAATCACCATATTATAAATGCTTGTTGAAGGTAATATCGGTGCATTTGGTTCTTCAAAAGTTATTTTCAATTTCATATTTTTAGTATATATAATTGTATTAGATACAGGATTATATCTTACAGGAAACATTTGAATTGTTAAAAATGTTTTATGTTCATTATTTTCATCTAGACCTCCAGCTGTATTATAGTAAAACCAGCTATCTGGATAAAGTTCAGAGGAAGTATATATTTCGTCTTTTAAGTTGTATATAGGTGTATTATCATTGCTTCCATATATTATTGGTTCAGGAGTTGGTATTATCTTATTATTAAGTTTA
>JBFEOQ010000067.1:0-7295 GCA_041550515.1 Thermoplasmatota archaeon
AGACCATAAGATGCCATTACTGTCAATTACCGCTCCATAGGCCTGATGACTGCCAATAAGATTTACTGTTTTGAGGATAGCTCCTGTTGACCCATTGATATAGTGATATTTGCAGGGATTCCATGTTCCTGCCCAGAGATTATTACTGGCATCAATTGCTAAGCCTCGTGGAGATGTAGTCCAGTGTCCATAGTCATAGCTGGTTAATGGAATCGTATCCGGGGTAAATGTTCCCATGTACCCTGGCCTGAGCAGCACTTCAAAAAGTACACACTCATCCTGTCCAAATGGTAATAACTCTGCACCAGTAATATCACCGTCGTTGTTCAGGTCCTGCGAGGTCTGGGGTATACCATCACTATTCCGATCTACCCAGTTACCTGCTTCGAACAAGCCGATTTTAACAACCGTCCCAGCATTTCTACATCCAACCCAGCAATTACCCTCAAGGTCTACAGTGGTCCTTGAAGGATCACAGGTGAAGTGTTTTGCCACACGGTACCGACCCAATTCTTTACCGGTATTGGTATCAACTTTTGAAACTGTGCCCTGGCCATTATTCGGTACCCAAATAAAGGGTAAAGGTTCAGTAAACTTCGAGAGCTGTAACTGATCGTGCACAGTTTCATGCTCTACACCAACAAGTATGCCTTCATCAAAATCAGCATCAAGCGTATATGTACGTGATATGACAAGTCCACTACTTGTTGATATATTTATAGCTCCTATAATAATAGCTCCAATAAATAAAACAATAATTCCTATTACCAAACTTATTCTAAATAATAAATGTTTCATTTTTTTTTATACCTCCCACGATATTTTATTTTTAATTAATTGTAACTATTTAAATTTAACCTAAAATAAGTAGATAATATCCATAAATTTTACTTTTTACACAGTTTTATTATGAATATACCTAAACTAACTCTCTTCGTTATTAAAACACTCGGAATCCAGCTCCATCATATTCTTCCTAAAAATATAACCCATCAATTTTTCCCTATCTAAAAATCATATTAATTTCCATCTTTAAGTCTCTTCCCAAAATCATTACCCAATAAACAAGTCTCTCCAAGAACTATTTACCATATCTATCACCAAATTTTTTTCCCATATCCATCACTTAAGCGTTTCCTAAATATTTTTTTAAAACATTTGGAATTTGCTCAATTATATCTGTAGCAACAAGACCATATGAATATTTTTCAAATGCATGATTTCCTGCAGCACCATTTATAAATATACCCATACGCGCAGCAATAAAAGGTTTAACTCCTTTTGAAAGTAATGCACCTATAATTCCTGCTAAGACGTCACCTGTTCCACCTACTGTCATTGATGGATTATGAAAATCATTTAACTTTGTTCTTTCTCCATTACTTATTATATCTATAGGTCCCTTTAAAACTATGATAATACCTAATTTTTTTGCCCATTTTTGAACTTCTTTTTTTCTTTTTGTAATATCGTTTGATGGAGTAACACCTGTAAGATATTTGAATTCTCCTATATGGGGAGTTATTATTATTTTTTTATGTTTTGTTAGTTTTTGGTTTTTACCTATAACACGTATTGCGTCCGCATCAATTACTATCGGTTTTTTCTGTTGAATAAATTTGGATATTATTTTTTCAATTGCTTCTTGTGTTTGTTTTTCTGTTCCAAGTCCAGGACCTATAAGTAATGCATCAGCTTTATTGATTTGTTTTTCAATAATTTTAATGTCTGATGCAACAAGATTCTTTTCATTATTAAGTTCTTTAACAATAAGTGTAGGTGAGATTTTTGCAAGATGTTTTGCTAGTTTTATTGGTTTTATTAGTAATGGTGAATAAGAAGTGATGGCTTTAGCAATTTTTTTTGGGGTAGCAATTATAACTAAATCCACACCTGTTCTTTGTGCTGCGAAACTAGATAATGCTGGTGCACCATGATATGGACCTCCGCCTACAATTAAAAGTCTACCATTATCTCCTTTATGGGAATCTTTTTTTGGGATAGGATAATAGGTTTTTATCTCTCCAGGACCTATATATTCTTCAGCTTTTTTAGGAATTCCTATATCTACTGTTATAATTTCTCCACAGTTTTTTGAATTCATTTTTGTCTTAGTATCATGAAATGTTATTGTATAATCTGGTTTTATAAAATTTTTTGCTCCAAGACCCGTTGGAATATCTACAGATATTATTGTTTTGTTTTTAGAATTATTAATATTTTTTACAATTGTAAAGTATGGTTCTCTTATTTCTCCTGATAGACCTATACCTAGCATTGCATCTATTATTATATCATTTTTTGAAATTAAATCTAATATTTTAGCGACATCTTCTATATTATAAATTTTAATTTTGTTAATATTCTTGATTTTTTCAAAATTTTTTCTTGATATATCTGTTTTGATATTATTTTTTTTTCCAATAATAAAAACTGAAACCTTATGGTTTTCTGATAGATATCTTGCTGCTACAAAACCATCTCCACCATTATTTCCTGTGCCACAAAAAACTATAATTTTTTTTTCTTTTTGTTTAAATTTTTTATTTATAAAATCTGCAATATTTTTACCAGCATTTTCCATTAGTTTTATTTTTTGTACACCAAAGAACTCTGAATTTATATCTAATACTTGTACTTCTTCACTGGTTAACATACCAAAATGTTAAACAATAAGTAATGTATATATGCTTCGAAAACCAATAATTGAGGTATATAATTATGATGCCTGGACGTATGAATCCCAGACAAATGCAACAAATGATGAAAAGATTAGGTATAAACGTTAGAGAAATAGAAAACGTTGAAGAAATAATAATTAAGACTGATACTAAGGAATATATTTTTGATAATGCAGAAGTAACTGTTATGGATGCGCAAGGTCAAAAAACTTATCAGATATCTGGTAGACCAAGAATAATTGAAAGAAAAGAAATAGTAGAAGAAGAGGGAATATCTGAAGAAGATATTAATTTAGTAGCTGAGCAAACAGGAAAAAGTAAAGAACAAGCAAAAAAAGCACTCGAAAAGACCAATGGAGATATCGCAGAAGCAATAATGAAGCTTACAGAAGGTTAGATAATTTACAAAATCATTATAAATAATTAGTTATTTTTATTAGTTATAAATTAAGATTAGATATCGTCATTTAACGAGTATAAAATCTACAAAATATTTAATTTATAATATAGATAAAAATCGAGAAAAAAATTGAAATAATAGAGGTGTTATAAATTGACAATTGATTTCGATGAATATATCAAAAGATTTGATGAAAAAGTTGAAAAATATATTCCTCAGAAAAAAGATTGGTTACCTCCGGATTTTTCTGTATATGGACCTAAAGATCCTTTTAAAGTACCCTTAAAAGAAGGAAAAGAACTTCAATTCAATGCTATAAAATTCCAGTTAAAAAATCATTATGAAAATAATAAAATGTATCATAATTTTTGCAAAGAACAAAATTTTACGCCAGATAAATTAAAAACATATGAAGATTTAGAAAAAATACCATTGATTCCAGGTGAATTCTATAAAGATTATCCTCATGGAAAAGACTTTGCATTATGGCTTGCAAATATTTTTACAGGAGAGATACCCAAAATAAACATCTATGGTAAACATCCTAGTTATGATGATGTAATAAATGCATTTAACTCATCTGGTCTAGCAGTCGCATATAGTAGTGGAACAAGCGGGAGACATACATTTATACCAAGAGATAATAGAACATTTTTTAATTCTGAATATGCAGTTGCAAAAAATGCTATTTCCATGGCATATCCAATTTATTCTTATGATATGAAAGGCTATCTTTTAATGCCAAATCCTTTTAAAACAAATGTTTTTGCAGGAAAAGTCTGTACAATATATTTTGATGCAGTATCTGAAGTTAAATCTGCAATTGATAGAGAAATAAATACAGAATTAATCAGAATGACTATGATAGATGGTGGTGGTTTTAAAGCAAAAATGATAAAAAGATATCTAGCAAAAATGAATAAAAAAATAATAAAGGACATAATAAATTGGATTGAAAAAAATGATAAAGAAAAAAATAAAATTGTTTTTGCAGGAGCACCTTTTTTCTTATACGCGGTTACAAATAAACTAAGGGAACTAGGCAAAACCTATGATTTTTCTGATAAAGGGGCTATTTTAACTGGAGGTGGTTGGAAAGTTAATGAAAACCATAGGGTACCTGTTGCAGAATTTAGAAAACTAATGCAAGATTTTTTGGGTATAAAACCAGAACACTGTCTTGACATATATGGAATGGTTGAAGGTAATGGCTGGATGGTACTTTGCCCTGAAGGTCATTATTTACATATACCTTATACTTATTATCATCCAATGGTTCTTGATAATGAATTTAAGCCATTAGGTTTTAGAGAATGGGGTCGTTTTGCATTTCTAGATGGTTCAACTTATAGTTATCCTGGTTTTATTATTAGTGGAGATCAAGTACGTATGCATGAACATTGTCCAGTATGTGATAGACCGGGGCCTGTTCTCGAACCTGAAGTTACACGTGCAGTTGGTAAAGAAATGCGTGGTTGTGCAGAAGAGCTTAGGCGGATGATTTCATCAGATGTTGGAGGAGATTAGTTGACCAGCCTCCGTGAAATAAAAGAAAAGGGGTATATTCCTCAGAAAACTTATGCAAAATTATTTATTGCAGGCGCTTTATCTCTTAGTAAAACTCTTTTATTAAATATAAGTGATTTAAAAAAACTTAGAAATATTACCGATTCTTCTGAAAGATATATTAGACCAAAAAGAGATTTCGAAATTCCAAAGTTTACAGAGAATATGAAAGTAAATGACTCAAATGAAAAATATCTTCGCCCTACTCTTTATTGTGATCATAGAGAACCAGAAGTGGTAGCCCTTGCACATAAACTTGGTGCATATAAAAAAAGCGATAGAGAGTTTGCTGAATCAGCCTTTGAACTTGTAAAAGAACATATGATTCTTGAGATAATAACTATCAATCGTGTTGGTGAGACTTTTAATCGTGGAACCGGAACTTGTTTTCACTTAATATCGGCATTTATAGCTCTTTGTCGGGCTGCTGGTATAAAAGCACGTTATAAGGTTTTTGCAATGAATATGATAAAAGCTTGGTATGATTCAGTTGTGAAAGCAGATCCCCTAGTTAAAAAATGGTATGATTCTATGGGATATTTTATGTTAGAAGGTGAAGGTGAGGTATTTATAGATGGAAAATGGATGGTTGCCCATGTTGGAGCTGAAGCTGAAAGACAGGCAGCTGCAGGAATTGCCATTACAAAATTTGGGGAAGATAGCATAGGGCGATGGTTTAATGCAATTCCTGGGACAATTATGTATATGGAATCAATACCATATGGTTTTTCAGTTTCAACAAAGCTTCTTAAAATAATAGCCCCTGGCTCTATGGAGAGAGTAAACATAAGTATATTAAAGCAAATTGAGAATGGTCGTAAAATAATAAAGGATGCTGGTGGACCTAAAGCCTATGATCAAATGATGCGATCTGAAGAAAAATCAAAAAAACCTAATTTAAAAATTGAACAAAAATCACAAATTGTTTTCAAGGATTGAAAAATTATGAGCGAGAAAATCAGCTATCCCGAACCAGATAAAGTTTTAAATCAAAAACCATCTATTAGAAAATATTTAAAATATCTTTTATTTTTTGGTCCAGGTGCAATCGTTGCTTCTATGACAATTGGCCAAGGACAATTAATTCTTGGTCCACAAGTAGGAGCTTGGGCTCAATTCGGTCTTTTATGGTTAATCACTGCTAATTTTTCTTCATATATTTTTTGTTATATTGGTACTCGATTTACCATGCTTTCAGGTATCAACATGATGGATATTTTTTCATATAAAACAAAAAAAGGATGGTTTAACTGGCTTATTTTAATAATTGTTATGATTTTTATACCTATTTTCACAGCAACAATAATTACTACTGTTGGGCAATCTCTTGCTTGGATAATCATTGGTTCTTCAGATACTTCGCTATATTTACCTTTTGGAATAGGTATAGCCCTTTTAACTGCTTTTTTAGTTCTTTTTGTAAGATATAAATTTCTTGAATTTGTTCAAGCTTTCTTTGTAATTGTACTAAGTGCCGGTGCTATAATATCATTAATATTTGTTCTTAATTCTATAACAAATGTTGATTATTTTGATATGATTTTAAGTTTCTTTAAAATAGGAAATGTTCCCTCTTATCCAAATTGGGTAAATGAAGTAGAAGGATTTACAAAAACACCTGTTCCAATGATAATCCTTGGTTATTTAGGTACTCTAACTATTTCAATTATTCCTTTAGTGGGATATTTTGGTTGGATAAAAGTTAAACGCCAAGGTATTTTTAAAGATAAAAAAGATCCTACAGCCTTTGAGGAAGAAAAATTTAAGCAATTCAAAAAAGAAAAAGGAAATATTACATTTCTTCCAGATAATCCTGATGAAATTAATAAATCAAAGAAACTTATGATTCCTTTAACAGTTGATTTAACAATTGCATTTATAATCGTATCTATAGTTTCTGCTTGTTATGTTTTGTGTGGTATGTTCTTACTTGGTCCACAATCAGATGGAACCTATCTTTTACCTAGTAATATCGACCTAATTGAACAACAAGAAGTTATCTTTACTTCTTTATCACCAATACTTGAACCATTATTCAAGATAAGTGTATTTTTTGCTTTTTTCGGTACAATGTATGCTGGTTTTGAAGCTGCTGCTAGAATGATTAGACAAACAACTAAAAATATTATTCCAAGTATTTATAAAATGGAATACAGACGTTATCTTCTATATTTAATATTATATATTTTACTTTTGGGAATACCTCTTTCGATTTTAATTTTTAAGGGGCTTTCTTTTCTGTTGATTCTTAGTATCACGTTGTTATTTATTGGTGTAGTATGTGTATTATTTTATGGTATTGCAGTAATATATATTTCTCAAAAGGTTTTACCAAAGAAATACAGATTAGGAATTATTGGATTAATATTGGGTATAATTGGAATAATTCTATTGATAATTCCACTTCTCACATTCTTTGTATAAAAAATTATTATATTCTAAATTTTTTAGTTTGAGATATAACCTTTTTTTTATTGAGAAAATAATAAATATAAGAATACAATGCAAATCGATAGATGGAATCAGTTTTTCAATTACTGGATAAAAGAATTATTGAAATGCTAAAATCAAAGAATATAACTAAACCTACCGAGCCTCAAATAAAAGCAATTCCATCAATTTTAGAAAAAAAACATGTACTTCTAATA
>JBFEOQ010000068.1:0-6981 GCA_041550515.1 Thermoplasmatota archaeon
ATAATATTTGATTTTATATTATATAACGTGATTTTCTTCCTTCACCTTTACAATCCTGACATATTGTAAAACCTTTACCAGAACATACATCACACATCTTAATTCTCTTTAAAAAACCGACTTTTATTTTCCCTGTTCTATTACACTTTTTACAATCAATTTTACCTGTACCATAACATGTTTTACAAGCTACATAATATGGCATAAGTTTTGTTATAAATAATTAAGTTATAAATATTTGTAAATCATTAAATAAATGGATTATGCTTTATTTATATTTATTACTTAAATAAGGTTAATAAGAATAAAAAATACATTCTAATTATAGTAAAATATAAGATTTCAATATTATTATTTTATATTTGATTGATTTATGGAATATTATGTCTATGTTATAAGACTCGATGATAGAGTTTTCAAGTCAAGAAAGTTTAGAAATAGTAATCCAGATATAATCCCAGGTCTTCCTTGTTATTATGTTGGTCAGAGTTGTCATTCTCCTGAAACTCGTTTCTGGCAGCATAAGAAAGGGTATAAAAGTAATTATTTTGTTAAGAAATTTGGATTAGGTCTTTGTCCTTGGTTATATGAAAGTTATAATCCAATAAGAACTCGTAAAAAAGCAGAGATTATTGAGACTAAACTTACTAAAAATCTGAGGATTAAAGGTCATGGTATATGGTCTAACTGAATTTTATATTTAATAATTAAGCTTATTAATTATTATTTTAAATTTTATGTTATTTTTTTAATCATAATGTTATATTAAATATTTTGATTAACGAAGGTAGATAATCTAGTTAAGGTAATTAAGGTAAATAATGTAACTAAAAACTTAGTACCATCTACCGGATTTTAACTTGAAGTTCAAATTATCCGCATAATTTAAAAATTTTATAAAAATGTATGGGGAGGGATTTAAACACCAGTTTATTATTTTGTTGTTTGTTTCGGTATATTCCGTTTATTTCCGGTGAAAATATATAAGGTGTTTCATCCGAATTTATGTTAAAAACATTATTTAAATGGTATAAAAAAAGGTGGTAAAATTATGAGATTAAAAGATAAAGAGATGAAAGATATTACTTTAATAGATGATATTACAACAGATGAAATAACTCTAGATGATGTTATAAAAATATTGGAAATTAAGAATAGATTATTGGTAAAATCAATTTCTTAGAGTTAATAAGTAATTTTTGATTTATCAACATTTTGTTGGTTACTTTAATTTTTTTTAAATTTTTTACATTTGTCCCATATAATTGACAAAAGTTTTAAAATTAGTTATTATATATTATTTTTATAAATCAGAACATAGGGGGAAAAAAGTATGTATAAGAAAATAATTGGAATTTTTATTGTAATGCTGATTATTGGATTAACTATGCAAACAATGGGTATGACAAGTAAAGTTATAATTCCAGATGATCCAGAATTTAGTAGTCAATGGCATTTAGATAATATAGGTCAAACAGGGGGGACTTTTGATACAGATATAGATGCTCCAGAGGCTTGGGAGATTCAAAAAGGAAGTTCTGATATTATAATTGCAATATGTGATTCTGGTGTTGATTATACTCATCCTGATCTTGCTGATAATATATGGAATAATACTGATGAGATCGTTAATGGTTTTGATAGTGATGGTAATGGCTTTATAGATGATATTAGAGGTTGGGATTTTATAAACAATGATAACGATCCAATGGATGACTTATGGCATGGGACTAGGTGTGCTGGGATTGCCTGTGCAGTAACTAATAATAATTTAGGTGTTGCAGGTGTCTGCTGGAACTGTAAGATAATGCCTATCAAAATGATAGATTCTGAAGGTTGGGAAACTGATGAGGCTGCTGCAAATGGGATTATTTATGCAGTTAATAATGGTGCAGATATTATCAGTATGTCTTGGGGAGGACTCCCTTCTTATCCATTAACTGAAGATGCTTTAAATTATGCTGCTTCTAATGGTGTTATACTTATTGCTGCTGCTGGTAATAGTGATTCTAATGCAGATTTTTATCCAGCAGGTTTTGATAATGTTATTTCTGTAGCTGCAACTGATAATGAAGATAAAAAGTTTAGACATTCTAATTGGGGTGATTGGATCGACATTGCTGCACCAGGAGATGAGATATATACTACTACTATTAATGGCGATTATGATTTTTTATCTGCTACATCGGCTGCAACTCCAATTGTTGCAGGAGTTGCTGGTTTGATATTATCTAGAAGCAATCGTCTTTCTCCTAGTGAAGTTAAATCAATTATTTGTGAAAATGTTGATCCTTATGATTCAGAATATTATATTGGTACAGGTCGTGTAAATGCTTATAAGGCTTTGTCAGCAATTAATACTCCACCAGATGCTCTATCTATATCTGGTAAAACAAATGGTAAAGCAGGAGTAGAATATGAGTATTGCCTTGATTATATTATGGATCCTGAAGGAGACAATTTAAATATTTGGTGGGATTGGGGTGATGATATAAATACTGGTTGGCTTGGACCTTATGATTCTGGTGAACCTATATGTGCTACTCATTCTTGGTCAGAAGAGGGAACATATACTATCAAAGCAAAACTAAAAGACCCTTATGGTGCTGAAAGTAACTGGGCATCTCTTGAAGTTAGTATGCCAAAAAACAAAGCAATCATCACATCATTCTTTTTACAAAGACTCATTTATCGTTTTCCTTTGTTTGAAAGAATATTAAACCAAATAATTTAAACTCTATTTTCTATATAATATTAAACAATTAAAAGCTTTGGGCCAATAATCAATTATATTCTAATTTTATTTAGGATTTGATATTAATGAAGAGAATAGGTGTAATAACTAGGGATTGTGCTGGTGTAAATACAGCTATTAGATCTTTGGTACGTACTGCTAATAATTATAATATAGAAGTATTTGGTGTTTTGAAAGGTTATGATGGATTAATAGATGGAAGATTTATCCGATTAGATAGGCGTTCAGTATCTGGAATAATAAATCAAGGTGGCACAATTCTTAAAACTGCTCGCTCAAAACGTTTTTTTATTGAATCTGAACAAAAAAAAGCTGTTAAAAATATCAAAAAAAATAATATCGATGGTCTTATTATTATAGGTGGCGATGGTTCTTTAAGAGGTGCTCATATTTTAGCAACTAAATATAATATCCCCGTTGTTGGTATCCCTGCAACTATTGATAATGATGTCAATGAAATTGATTTAACGATTGGTGCCGATACTTCTGTTAATGTTGCCTTGGATGCTCTTGATAAAATAAGAGATACGGCAACTAGTCTTGAGAGGATATTTGTTGTAGAAGTAATGGGTCGTAAATGTGGTTATATTGCTTTACAAGTTGCTCTAGCAGGTGGATGTGAGGAGGTTTTGATTCCAGAAAAAGATTTTGATATTGGAGAGATGTGTAAAGAAATAAAAGCAGGAAGCTCACATGGAAAAGCAAGTTGGATTATCATAGTAGCGGAAGGAAAGGCAAAGGGTAATGATATTGCTAATGTAATTAATGAAAAAACTGGCTTAGAAACTCGTGTAGTTGTTCTTGGTCATATACAGCGAGGAGGTCATCCAACTTCTACAGATAGGATAATGGCTACTCGCCTTGGGAACTATGCTGTTAATATGCTTAAGGATGGATTGACAAATCATTGTGTAAGTGTAAAAGATGGAGAATTAATAACCATACCATTAGATTTGGCGGTTCAAACTAAAACAATTAATGTAAATACTTATTATAAATTATTAAAAAATCTTACATAATCAATACAGTAAAATATGATATATTGGGGAGGTAAAAGACCAAAACGATGCAGAAAGCAAATAGTAAGATCTATTACCTATTAGAATGCCAAAATTATACAATTACAACCCAATTATGCAACTACTTCTAAGACTGTTACAGCGTTTTGCATTATTTGAAAAAATATTAAACCAAATAATATAAAATAAAACTTTTTTTTCAATTTTTAGGAGAAATAAAAATGATTAAAAATTGTTGTAAAAAAAGCCGGAAGTCGGCGTTAAACTTAAAGTTCAACTTCGCCCCTATAAAAAACCTTGTAAAAATGTGTTCAACAGGAGAAAAACGGCTCCGGGACGCCGTCTACCGGACTTTAACTTAAGGTTCAACTTATCCGCATAATTTATTAAATGAACGTTTAACGTCACATTTACCCATGAATATATTAATCTTATATTTCAAGGAAAATTATTTATCTAAAGTGTTATATCAATTAATTGGGGGAATTATGAATAAAGAGAAAGTAAGTAAAATCTTTGTAATTATTATAATCTTTTTGTTTATTGGTATTGTTTTTCCACCAGCATTTACTATTAAGTCTGTTGGATCAACTTTTAGTGATAATAAAGAAATCGAGACTTTTAATAATGGTAGTATAACTCGAATGAAAATTATTGAAATCGCTGAGGCATATGTAAATCATGAATGGTATCCAACTGAAAGTAATGTTTTTCATGGATTTTGTAATGATTGTAATAAATGGGTTGATACTCCAGATAGTGATTATTATAGTATAGGATGGGAAGTAGATAAAAAGAATATCGGTATACCTTATCAATGGGGTGGATTTAGTAGTCTATCTGGTTTGGATTTATTATCTGAAGAAGATTTTGATGAACAATATACTGGAACTGGAGAATATGCAGGATATATTCATTTTGCAGGAGATATCAATTGTGTAGGTAATTATGGGTGTAGTAGAGCATGTGGTGTTGACTGTTCAGGTTTTGTTTCTCGTTGTTGGAATTTACCAAATAAACAATCCACATCTACACTGCCTAATTTTTCAAATAAAATTAAATATGAATATTTGAAACCAGGAGATATACTTGATAAACCAGGTTATCATGTAATACTTTTCAAAGAATTTGTAAACGAAGAAAAGACTCAAATTAGAACCATCGAGGCAAATTTTCCAAGAGTTTTTGAAGATATCTATTATGCCGAGGTTAGTCAAGATGGTTATTCTGTGACTTTGAATAATGGAACAACGTATCAAATTTATTCCTACGAAGATATCCCTAATAGTAAACCAAATGCACCAATAATAAATGGTCCTACATCTAGTAAACCAGGACAAACATTAACATTTAAATTTAATGCTGTTGATCTAGATGGTGATGATGTTTCATACTTAATTGAATGGGGAGATGGAACAAATGATGGATACACCAGTTATACTCCATCAGGACATGATATAACTGTTTCACATATATGGACGGAAAAAGGAAATTATACTATTAGGGCTAAATCACGAGATGAACATGGTGCAGAAAGTGGTTGGGGTACTCTTGAGGTAACTATGCCAAAGAACAAAGCAATCAGCACAGCTTTCTTTTTACAAAGACTCATTTATCGTTTTCCTTTCTTTAAAAAAATACTAAACCAAATAATATAAAATTATAAACCTTCTTTTCTTTACCCCCATTGAAATAATGTAACATTTGTTATTTTAAACCTTTGTTTTTTTATTTATGTTGCATATGTTACAAATAATATTTAATATAATAAATCATATTCAACATTGTTTGAGAAACTAATATTTTAATATTCGTGGGGGAAAAAGAATGAATAAGAAAATAATTGGAATTTTTATTTTTATGCTGTTGATTATTTATACACTAACAGTAGCAGGTAATATTATAGAATCAGAAGGAGAAGATAACCCTAATTATATACAATCAAATACAGTTGATGTCATTGAGATCATTCAGCAGGTGGATGAGTCAATGTTTTTAGGATATATCGAAAATATTACTGCTTTTGGTCCCAGAGAAACTGAAACAAATGCTTCAATGGAAGCAGGTAGTTATATTTTTGATAAGTTTACAAGTATGGGTCTAGAAGTACGATTTCATAACTGGAGTCAATTGAATTTAGATGATAGAAATATTGAGGCGACATTATATGGTACAGATGAAACAAGAGATGATATTTACATTATTTGTGCTCATCATGATAGTGTAGAAGGTTGTCTAGGTGCAGATGATGATGCTTCTGGTGTAGCTGCAGTGTTGTCAGCGGCTAATATAATGAGTCAATATAATTTTGATTATACAATTCGGTTTGTAACATTTTCAGGGGAAGAACAAGGAAGGCGTGGTTGCCATAACTATGTCCGGGAAGCGTATGAAAATGGAGATAACATTATTGGAGTTCTCAATGCGGATGCTATAGCATATGCACCTACAGAGGATGATGCCGGAAAAATTTTACTTGAAACTCCTGGTAAATATTATGCTCCTGATGAATTATATAATTTTATCGTTGATGTAAATTCTGAGTATGATGAATACATAAACCTTGAAATTTTTCCTTATGATGCTGGCGTTGGAGCGGCTGATCATTATGAATTCGCTTATTTTGGATATCCTGCATTGTGGTTTTTTGAATATGAGTTTAATGCATATTATCATAGCGCTAATGATACCATTGATAAATTAAATCCTAGCTATGGAGTTAAGGTAACTAAGTTGATTATTGCAGCTCTTGCAGAACTTGCTAACTCAGATATGGGTGAACGACCATATAGACCAACAATTAAAGGACCAAAGGATGGTATAATCAGAGACTCATATACTTATACAGTTAATGTTGTAGATCCTTTAGGAAAAGATGTTTACTATATGGTAGATTGGGGTGATGTAGCAATAAGTGATTGGATTGGACCGTATAATTCTGGGGAAAATGTTTCTTTATCTCATAAATGGAGAATTGAAGGAGAGTATATGGTTAAAGTTAAAGCGAAGAACACTAAAGATCTTAATAGTGATTGGTCAAGATCATTAGAAGTTAGTATGCCTAAGAACAAGATGAAATATCATATCAATAATTTATATGAAAAACTATTATATCGTTTTCCTTTATTTGAAAAAATACTAAACCAAATAAAACTTTGAAACCAAAACCAACTAAACTCTATTTTTTTTCTATTTCTGAGAAATAAA
>JBFEOQ010000069.1:0-6853 GCA_041550515.1 Thermoplasmatota archaeon
CTGATAAATCCTTTGAACATGCTAAATTTCTTGGTAGGGCTATGCAGTATATTAATTTCATTCGTGATATTAATGAGGATAATCAATTAAATAGGCTATATTTTCCTAAAGAGGAATTAGAATCATTTGGTTTGGATAATCTTCATACTGAGTATGTTTTAAAAAATAAACAGTCTTTTCAAGCGTTTATTGATAAACAATTGGAACGTTATTGTGGATGGCAGGAATGGGCTGAAATGGGTTATAATTTTATCTCCAAACGTTATCTTATCCCTATAAAAACTGCCTCAGAGATGTATAAATGGACAGGAAGAAAAATCCATAAAAATCCATTTATGATTTATGAACTAAAAGTCAAACCTATGGTAAGTCAAATTGTATTAAATACCGTGGTTAATATTATAGATGTTATGGTTAAGAAAGACCAGCAAATACAATGTGATTTAACGCATAAAAATTTTTATTAGTATTATAAAAAATTGAAAAAATTTCAATAAAAAACTATAATATTATAATAATTATCTGTCTGCGGAGTACTTTAATATAAGGGCATTCATATTAATTAAAAAATAGGTTTACTATATAGGAGGCTGAAAATTATATTATTCTGTTATATAAAGCAATTTATTAAGCTAACAAGAGCTCATATTGGTGTTGCTGTTCTCCCATCATTTTTATTAGGTTATTTATTTGCTCTTGCTATTGGCTATGAATTTAATTTATTTATTTTTTTAATTGGATTTATAATTATTTTCTTTTTGTATGCTTCTGCATCTTATATTAATGATTATTATGATTATGAATCAGATAAACATAACATACAATTTGGTTTTTCAGGTGGAAGCGGTGTTCTTCAAAAATATCCAGAATTAAAAGAATTTACACGTATTTTAGCATTTATTTTCCTTTTAATTTCTATTATTTTAACAATTATTTTAGCAGTATTTACATTTATACCATTATGGTCTATTGCATTTGTTGGTATCGGTGCTTTTTTTGCTTGGTTTTATTCAGCTCCACCAATTCGTTTGTCATATAAAGGTGTGGGTGAATTACCTCATTTTATCGCAGGTCTAATGAATACTGCATGGGGTTATTTACTCATTGCTGGAACCATTGATTTTATATTAGTTATCTTTGCAATTCCTCTATCACTTCATCTTTTAAATGTTATTTTGATTTTTGAAATACCTGATAAAGAAGCTGATATACATGGTGGAAAAAGAAATTTTATTGTTAATCATGGAAGAAAACATAGTTTCCTTTTAATTTGTATTATATTCTGGATTGTTACTTTATATTTTTTTATTCTATCATATTTAAACTGGTATTCAAATTTTATAAATTTTTATTTCATATCATTATTTTCATTAATTCCTTCGATAATTTCAACAATAATATTTATTAAAAAACCATTTGAATACTCTATTGCAACTAAGTCAGCAATTCAAACAGCAATTTCATTATTTATATTTTCAATTGGAATAGTATTTTATTTTATTGGCTTGTCAGTATCTATTGTTTAAATTTTACTGGTATAAAACTTATTATAATCACTAAAATTGGTCCGATTATAATCCCACACCAAAAAATTAGACCAAATAATCCTAATAAAAATATTTTTAATCTTTTACTTATATTTAATTTATCACTTGATTTTATTGTTGTTCTTAATAAAAAATATCCAAAAATTAATGGTAATAAAACAAAGATGAAAGTCACAATAATTGATGAACTTACAGATGATACCAATATTGCATTTATCATTTGCATCAATATGATAAAACCACTACCAATATATAGAAAAGAAGTAAACATCAAAACTAGTCTGTAGAGATTGATTCTTGAATAATAATCATTTTTTCTCTGCCATAATAATATTCCAAATCCGATAATGATTGTGAGATATAATGGAGCAAGTATTAAAGCTATATTTTGTCCTTCCCAGATATGAATATTTATAGTGTCTATTGGAATCAATAGCCACTCAGTTAGTGAAAAAGTTTCAACAAAACCAATGGCAACTCCTACCTTACCAATTCCTATTTCATCAAATATTGCAATGTAATATAATCCTGTATCATTAACATTTATGTCAACATCAGTAGTATAATAATAACTAGTGGGGGTAAAAGGTTCATATTCTCTATCTTCAGCTTCTATTCCCTCAAAAACTAAAAATCCATAGTCAGATGGTAATTCAACTCCAGAGGGTAGTACCCCATTTGATTTTAAATTCTTCCCCATTATGACAACTCCTGGAGTAAATTCTTCTTCAACAACAAAAATAGATATTCTTAATCTTTGACCTTGCATCATGGAAAATTTATAGTATTTCACTTCACCAGTTTCATGAATTTCATCATAAATAGCCCAGGATTTAGTCGGTTCTTTAATCTCTATTGAACTTTCAAGATTAATATTTTCTCCACCAGCTATTGGAACATGAGCAATGGTATTAATAGTAAATAAAAGAGATACAAACATTATAATTATATAAATTCTTAGTTTCATAATATTAAAGTGTATAATTTACAGACTATTAATTTCTTGTATAATTTTTCTCTAAATTGATAAAATTAATTGAATATCTTTTTTTCTATTTTTTTGAAGTTTTTAACAATTTGTTGTTTAATATCAGTTTACAAGTAAAAATAAAACTTAAATCCTAAATAAATACAAATATGTAGAAATACCAATATACATTTACATAATCAGAATATTCCATATTAATTTAGTAGAAAGGTGATAACTATATTTGAAGATTTTATTATTCCATTTCTTGCAATTGCAATTGCTGAATTAGGAGATAAAACACAAATATCTATTCTTCTACTATCCTCTAGAACAAAAAAATATAGTTACATCTTTTTAGGAGTTTTTCTAGCATTTTTAACAGTGGATGGTATAGCAATTATAGCAGGAAAACTGATTACTTCTTTTGTTGATGTAACAATTTTAAAAACTATTTCAGGAATTATTTTTATCATCTTTGGAATGTATATACTCCTTAATAAAAAGAAAGAAAAAGAAGAGAAAAAATATGATAAGAACATCTTTATTTCAGCCTTCCTTATGATTTTTTTAACTGAATGGGGTGATAAAACACAAGTAGCAGCAGCACTTTTTGCTACACAATATAATGTTTTATTAGTACTCATTGGAACAATGCTTGCTTTAAGCTTGCTTTCACTTATAGCAATATTTTTTGGAAAAATTTTAAGGTCACGATTAAATCAAGAATTAATAAAAAAGGTGGCAGGGATTGTTTTTATTATCCTTGGATTAACTTTTTTTATTTTATAAGTAATTCAACTTATATTTAATTATAATTACAAGATTTGAAATCCAGTTTATTAATAAAAAAAATGTTTTTTACTTTTTGAAATCAAATCCTTTTTCTTCGCAAAAATAAGATAAATGCTATCGATAATCCTAAAAGGATTAATTCAAAACCTGGTGTAGATTTATCACCATTTTCATTAGATGTAACATTTTCAGTACTTTTAACAGTTAAAGAATCTTCAGTATTACCTCCTCGGATACATTCTGTTTCAACTTTTAATATATCACCATCATTTGCTGAAACATTAAAAGATAAAGTAAAGGTATTTGATGAGGTTTGACTAGTATAATCCTCATCAATTATATTAACCCCATTTTTATAAACTTCAACCTTTTCAATGTAATGAGTTTCTTTATTATCAGTATTATGTGAAATTGTGACAGTTAGTCGTTGCTCGTTAAAATTATAACTTATATAAACGTTACTAGCAGGGTGTCCAAAGACACAATTTGAACTAATAATTAATATTAAAAAAAACCATATTATACTCAAAATTTTTAATGTTTTTAATTTTTTCATTATAATTCCTCCTTTATCAAAATTTTAAGTTATATTAAATCTGTTTCTTGATTAATAATTTTTTTCTATTTAAGAACTACTAAGATTTTAAATATAAATTAAAACACCTAAAATGCTATGAAAAATACCTAAAACAATCGAAAGAAATGCTAAACGATAATGCCATTGTACTGACACCTTTATCCTGTTTTTACGTTTTAATATCGCTAATAAAGCAGTTATTAAAAAAAATCCAATTGTAATAATTCCAAGATATACAATGAATGGAATTCCTAAAATATAAAAGTACGAAATATCTTGTAACATTTTTTTCCTCCAAATCTTTTATTTTTTTATTTATAATTTTCTGATAAGAAAAAATATATATAAAAGCTTTGTATTAACAATTGTTAAATCTTGGTTTTAAAGGAGGTTAAAAAAAAATGAAAATTAAAAAATATTTGTTTGTAGCTTTAATAATTATAAGCACATCTTTTTTTGTGAATCAAGTAGTTGCTCATCCACCTGAAAATATTGATTTATCATATAACATATCCACACAAGTATTAACCGTAACAATAACACATAATACAGCAAATCTCAACTCACACTATGTTGATAAAGTTGAGGTATACAAAAACGATGTGTCAATTATTGAAAAGGATTACACTAGTCAACCTTCAAACACCTTTACATTAACATTTAATTTCCAAGCTTTTGTAGGTGATATAATAAAGGTTGAAGCAGAATGTAATCAAGTAGGAAAAACTGAAGAAACAATAACTGTGACCGATAACACTCAAAACAATCCGCCGACGAAACCAATAATACAAGGTCAAACAAAAGGAAAAACAGGAACTCTTTATGAATATAGTTTTTATTCTACAGACCCAGATGGAGACAATCTATCATATTGTATAGATTGGGGAGATAATAGTGGCGAAGTTTGTATTGGTCCTTTCCCATCTGGAATTGAACAAAAATCTTCATATTCATGGGATGAAGAAGACACCTACTTAATTAGAGCAAAAGCTAGAGATATTAACGGTGCTGAAAGCGATTGGACAACATTAGAAGTTAATATGCCTAAAATATATATCCATAATCCAACTATACAACTATTTATGAAAATATTTAATCGCTTTCTTATTTTTGAAAAAATACTAAACCAAATAATATAAACCAACAATCAAGTCCCTTAACTCTTTTTTTTTTAAAAAATTAATTAACCACAGTTAAACTAAATTATATAAAGAAACATATGTTACAAAAAATAATCGTATATTGTCGAATTTATTTTAAAAATTTTTAAATATTTGTATTTTGATTCATATATTAATCTTATTATAGTTTAGAGGGAGGAAAAAATATGAATAAAATAATAATTAGTGTTTTATTCTGCATATTGCTGTTGACAACAAGCGCTCTTCCGACATTAATTTCAAAAGAGCTTTATGAAAATCATTTGAAAGTTGAATCTTTTGAATATATTCTCGATGATTATCTACTTACTACAGAGTGGGAACAGTGGGGACCTGAAAATTATAAGTGTCCAATGAACGAGTGTGCTACAGATCCAAATGAATGGTTTCGAGATAGATTAGGTTGCTGGTCTGTTGCAATTGGTCAAATCATCAATTATCATTCATCGTATCATCCTGAATTGCTACAATCAACTGGTATGGTTAGTTATGATTGTTCTTATAGATGTATGAATCCATGGCAAATTCAGAATAATCTCGATGAAACTGATTATGACTGGTTTCAAATGAAGGATAAACTTGAATATGGGTCAACAAATGCCGAGAAAGATAATGTATCAAGATTATTATATGATACTGCAACAGTAATTCAGAAAGATTTTGGTACTGGAGGCTATGGAACAATCGTAGGTCATCCACCTGATGTATCTAATCTAATATCTGAACTCATTGACCACTTTCCAGCTATAAGCGAATTTACATTATGGGATGATGATTTGACTGCTGCAGAGGTTATAGAAGAAATTGATCATAATCGTCCTATTATGTTTTATATGGATACTCCAAGTGTTAGTGCTCATGCGGTAGTTTTAGATGGATATGTGATTGATATATTTGTGGGGCTTGTTGTTCATTTGAATTATGGTTGGGATGGAACAAATAATGGATGGTATCCGTATAATGGACCATTTCCTGGTGGTTATGATGATCCGGATTGGAGGATGGGATTATTAATCCGGTTAGTTCCATGGATAACTTACTTTGAAGCGGATCCATTATTTCAAGTAGTAAATAAAGAATGCATTTTCACTGTTTCATGTTATTATGATGCTGATCCCCCAATGTATTATATGTTTGATTGGGATGATGGTAGTTCATATAGATGGCAAGGTCCCTTTGAAATGGGATTGCCTTGTACTGCTGCTTATTCCTGGAATTCACCAGGAATATATGATGTTAAGGTGAAAGCTAAGAACGATATGGGTTGTAATAGTGATTGGACAGAATCGTTGACAGTTTATATAACAAGATATGAACCATTACTACCTTTTTTAGAGTTTCTCGTAGATTTTAAAGATAGATTTCCCCTACTGGAACCGTATTTAACAATAATAATCCAGCTTATTTGCAGTTAATAAATCGATTTATCTCTCTTTTTTTCTTATTAATAATGTTGTTTCATTTTGTTTTCTCTATTAGTTGTTTTTTAATTTTGTATAAAATATATCTTTAGTTAATATTATTCAAAAATTGGTTACTAAGCCAATGAAAAATATTCTTTTAATTGAATTAAGTTAGGATTAGGAAAACCTCTAATTTGAATGGGGACCAATACTTCCATTATTTTTATATCTTTAAAATAATCTGATCCTATCTTCTTTTGCATATCATTAATAAAATTTTTTACGTGTTGTATATTTTCTGCTGTTACACATATTTGCCCATCATATTCACCATAGAAAAAATAAGTACTTTCAAGGTTAACCTGGTTTTTCAATGCAATTTTTACTAAATCCCTATTAATTAC
>JBFEOQ010000070.1:0-6793 GCA_041550515.1 Thermoplasmatota archaeon
AAAAAAGTGCAGAAATCAGGTGGTCTAAAAAATGACAAACAATACACAAATCTGGATCTGGTTACAAAATGGTAGTATCATGAAAGCTATTCTTGATAAAGAAGAGGGGATTCTTAGAATATTTAATGAATATGACAATTTATTGTTAAAAAGAACTGGATTAAGTAAACATCTTATTAAACAAATAGAAGTATGTATTATAAGATATGGTGCAAAAAGATTAGATGCACATGAAGAACCATTTAAATTTCTTTAATTGATATTGTTGTATTTGGACTAATTTGTATACCTTTTTCAGTTATTTGCATTAAAACAGCTTTTTTTTCATGTTGACTATAGCGCATTTTTAAAATCTCTATTGCATTTTTACGAATATTTTCTTTTTGTAGATTATAAATTACTATTATACCATCTGCTAGGAATTCTTCGATTCCTGTTTCACTATACCTGGTTGGTATTGGATCTGTCTCAGTTATAAGAAAACTTGTTGCACCTGTTTCCTCAAAGAAACTAAAAAGTTGTTGTAGGTATACACGGTAATTTTTATCTTTTGTTACAGATGCAGCAATAATTGCAGTAAGAGAATCTACAACTATTACAGAAGGATTAAAATCTTTAGGTATAATAAGTGGTTTTATTTTATAAGATAATTCTGTAGCAGAACCAGAACCACCAATAGATCCAAATTTCATTCTAAGTATATCAAGTGGATTTACCTTTTGTATTAACAAATTGCTTTGTTCGATATACTTTTTTACATTCCATCCAAAACTCTCCATACTTTTTATTATTCTTTCTTTACTTTCTTCAAAGCTTACATACATACAATTTTTACCATTAGAAACAATATTATAGCATATTTGCCTACAAAAAGTACTTTTACCAACTCCTGGTCCACCAGCTACTAATATTGAATTACCACGAGGTATCCCTTTTTCTTTAAATAATTCATCAAATCCAATTATATTTGTTTGTAATATTTTTTCTTTTTTATCTTTCATTGAATTAGATTGATTTTCTGTAGATATTTCGCTTTCTTGCATATTATCTCAAATTATATTTTTTAATCTTTTTTCTTAAACTATATCCATATTATATATTCTGTAAAAAACTTTTCTTAATATGTATTTTTAATTATTTTTTGGTATTACATAACCTGGACCAACCTGAATATCTACCTCAACTATTGTTAATTCTATGTCAATAGGATATGGAGTATTAAAATTATTTAATATAATTCTTGGTTCGATTTTTACACAAGGGTTATAATAAAAAGTGGGTAAACTAACATTGATCATACCATTATTAACATAATCACATAAAACCCCTGAGTTATCTCTTGTAAGTGACTCATACCAAGCATCTGCATAATCATTTATTATTGTTAAATTATCATCATCGTCTGCATCATTTAGTGTTTTAACTGAGTAATTAGGATAAACATAGTTTGTTATGATAAAATGTATTTTTTTCATCTCTCCAATTTTCACCCTGTAATTATATATTAAATGTATGTATAGATTTTATATTTTTCTTATTATTTTGTCAAAATGTAAAAAATACTTTTTTTATGAATAAATTTATAGAAGAGTATTGGATTTACTTTTAAAATTTATATAAATTGTTTATTATTTGGAGGAAAAAGATTTATGTTTATGACCTTTGCAGAAAAAATTCTTGCAATGTACTCAGGTGAAAAAGAAGTGGTTACTGGTCAAATTGTTAATGTTAAACCAGATCATTTACTTGTTCATGATAATGCTGCAGCAATTATTCAAAAGATTACTTCCGATCTTGAAGAACATGGTGTTTTTTCGAAAGATTTATCTGTTATAGTTCTTGATCATGTGGTTCCTGCTGCTTCTGAAAAAACTGCTTCCAATCATAAAGTTATTCGTGATTTTGTTAAAAAATATGGCATTAAATATTTTTTTGATGTTGGTTTTGGTGTTTGTCATCAGGTGATGATTGAAAAAGGTCTTGCTCTTCCAGGTATGCTTTTGTTGGGTAGTGATTCTCATACTTGTTCGTATGGTGCTGTTGGTGCTTTTTCTTCAGGTATTGATAGAACTGAAGCTGCTTCATTAATGCTTACTGGAGAGACTTGGTTGAAGGTTCCAGATAGTATAAAAATAAATCTTTCAGGTAAATTAGATATAGGGGTTTATCCAAAGGATTTGGTTTTGTATATTATTGGAGATGTTTCTTCAGATGGCGCGAATTATTGTTCTATTGAATATCATGGTGACGTTAGCCAATTTTCCGTTGATGATCGTTTTACTATTTGTAATATGGGTGTTGAGATGGGTGCAAAAAATAGTGTTTTTAGTTTTGATGATACTACAGAGGGGTATCTTAATCATATTGGTGTTTCAAAATCTTCTTATAATCCTATTTGTGCTGATAAGAACGCTTGTTATTCTAGGGAATTAAATTATGATTTAGCTGATATTGAACCTGTTGTAGCATGTCCACATAATGTTGATAATGTTAAGCCTGTTAGTGATTTGTTAGATGTTAATGTTCAGCAATGTCTTATTGGAACTTGTACTAATGGTCGTTTAAGTGATCTTGAGATTGCTGCAAAGATATTGAAAGGTAAAAAAGTTCATTCTGATGTACGATTATTGATTTTACCTGCTTCTAAAGATATTTTTGAAAAGGCAATAGAAAAAGGTATTATTTCTATATTGGTTAAGTCCGGTGGTATTGTTCTTCCTACTGGGTGTGGACCTTGTCTTGGTGCTCACCAAGGTTGTCTTGCTCCTGGTGAGGTATGTATTAGTACTGCTAATCGTAATTTTAAAGGTAGAATGGGTTGTAAAGATGCAGATGTTTATCTTGCGAGTCCTGCAACTGTTGCAGCGAGTGCTATTTATGGAAAAATTTCTGATCCAAGGGTGGTGTTATAAGATATGAAGGTTTGGCGTTATGGTGATAATGTTAATACTGATCAGTTATTTCCTGGTAAATATACATATACTTGTAGTAAACCTGATGAGATTAAAATTCATCTTTTAGAGGATCTTGATCCTTCTTTTGCAAAGAATGTCCAATCTGGTGATCTTATATTTGGTGGTAAAAATTTTGGTTGTGGTAGCAGTCGTGAACAACCTGTGGTTGGTTTAAAAGCTGTTGGGATTAGTGCTATAGTGGCTGAGAGTTTTGCTCGTATTTTTTATAGATCTGCAATTAATCAGGGTTTAATCTTAATTGAGTGTCCAGATGCTGTTAAAGCTTATTCTGAAAAAAGTTCAGTTAAGCTTTATATTGATTCTGGTAAAATTAAGATAGATGATAAAGAGTTTGACTTTCCAATACTTCCCAAAGAGATTATTGCTATTAGAAATGCTGGTGGTCTTTTAAATTATACGCGTATGAGATTAAAAGAGAAAAAATAAAAGAGAATTCTATTTTTTACTGTTTAAACGTGTTTTAGAAAAAATATTTATAGATAGATTGATTTGAGATCTATCTATTTTTAGATGTTATTTTAAATTATTAGTTTATTGGTTTGTTGATTTTAGTGCTATATTGATATTTTGAACTATTGGGCAAAAATCGTTTAGTGGTGTTGTTATTTTTACGAAATTTTCTGCTTCTGGTGAATAATAAATTTCTCCGATTCCTGATGCAAATAATACTTGATAGGTTTCAAATGTTCCCGCGGGTACAGATAATGTTTTCATTGTTGGAGTCCTAAATAGTGGTTTTCTAAAGAACGCCTCCATTCCAGGTATATCACTGATAATTAAGGATGGAATACCGAAATCCTCTAAGATGTCGCCTATATCTATAACTGGTAGATATTTTGCATATTCATCTGGTATAAAGCGTAGTATTTTATTTAAAAAGTTAGCTAGTCTTAACCATATTGAACTTATTTCACCATCAATACGTAGTGATAGAGTTGTTGTAGGCATACCCCATGATTTTCCTGATTCTAATGGGAAATCAAGGAATGTAAAAGCTGGGTCGAATTCCATTGTGACTTGTATTTCAGCTGGGAGTTTGATTTTTGTTAGTATTTTTTCTATTAATGGTGGGAAATTGAAATCTATTGGTAAACCTTCAAGGTTTTCTATGAGGTCAAGGTTTATGTTTAGTTCTACTTCTTTAATAGCTAGACTTGCTTTTGTAAATATTATTTGCCCTTGTATATCTATATTTTTAAGTTGTATTGCAATATCTAATGGATTTTCATGTTCATCATCATAATAGTCAAAGTATATATCAGCTTCAATATTTGCATCGGAAGTTGAAAATTCTGTTATGTATGTATCAGATTGAACATCTGTAACTGTTAATTTAAGATCTTCTGTGTTGAATTTTAGGTTTATATCTCTTCCCTCTGTTTCATTGAATCTATAATCAATATTATCTACATCAAAAGTCCAAGTATCTCCTACTTCCCATACTGGTACATCTATACCTGAAAAAGTTACAGGTATTTCATCATCTTCATCTTCAGTTTCTGATAATGAAGATCCGATTCCACCTAGTTTTAAGCTTGGGTCTCCAAGTAAAACTCGTTCTTCGACAGTTTTTCTATCAACATCATCATGAACTATATCAAAGTTATTTATGTAATCTGTTAAGGTTTGTCCCCATATTGCACCTGCGTATTCATTACCTTTTACTGCATATTGATAAACGAATCTTGGACTAATCCATCCACCTAGTCCTTGGTCAAAAGCTTCATTTAGATATCCATATCCTAATGCAGATGGACCGATATTAGCAATTGCGCCTCCGCCTCCTTGCAGTACCATCCAGGAGGCTGCATCGTGAGGTACATATTCTAACCAATATGATCCTTCGTAAAATAGACCTCCTTCTATTACTTTTTGGAATGTTACATCAAACTGTGAAGTATGACATCCATCCATTACAATAAATGGTAGTTTTTCACCATTTGTCATGTATTTTATATCAAATACAGTATAGAAATAGACAAAGTCTCTTAAGTCCATAACATGGTTTCCACCTAATGCAGGATTTGCATGCATCTGCATTTCCATAAAACCATATCCATCTCCATTAACAACAGTATTTATCAAATCTAGATCATCAACTAATTGGATGTCACCATTTGTTGAAGTATAACATTTTGTTACTTCAAATCCAGCTTGCTCTAGATATCCTGCAGATATATCACAAGTTAGTTCTCCTTCATATATACCAAGTTTTGCTACATCTCCATATCTTTCTCTAGGGCTTGTATCTCCACCAACTACAATTGCTTTCTTAAACCAAGATGGATCATTATATAGCTCATAGTTTATTATTTTATTAACAATAATTGGTGTTTCCCAGGAATATCTTAGAGGAATTCTTCCAACATATACATCAGGGTAAAAATCTGGGATATCAAATGGAGTATAATATGGTCCTTCTGCGTATATACCATTAGAGTTTCCATCCCAAGTTTCGAAAATAGGTCTTCCATATTGATCCGGAGAGAAAACATCTGCAAAATATAAGTCACATGAATATGTTATATCCATATCTCCTTCGCCATTATTATCATAATTATTACTTCTGAAATCAGGTACATACCATTCATTTGTTTGTCCTTTATGTCCTCCTGCTAACATTACATAAGTTATACCCCAGTTTTGAATTGCATCTGCAATATATAGTTTAACTTCTTCCCAATCTGCTACTCCGATATATTGTGAATAAATCTCATCGACAGTTGTCATTATTGTTTTTATTCCGATATTATTTTTATGGTCAACTAAGGGTTGTAGGTCTTCTTCGAATTTTTCATGTGTAATTATTAACATATCGTATTCATCATTGTTAAAAAGAGGTTCTGGTGGAGTATTATAATCAAGGGATATTAGTATTTCATTAGGTATGTAAATTTTATTCTCTGCTGGTTTATATTGTGTATAACATCTGACATTAAGAATTAAAACATGTTCTTCACCATCTAATCCACAACCTGTTTTTATTTCATATGAGTTTATTGGATATATATCAATATCATCATACTGGTATTCATTTGATGTATCCTCTGTTTTTTCTAAACTAGATTCTTCTAATAATGTAAATGGTACTGGCTCTGGTGCAGGCTGAATTTTTTTATCTATTGTATAAACTTCTTGATTTATTTGGACGTTTACTTCATTAATAGTTGTTCCAAGTGGAAATTTATATACTTTAGTAATTACTGGAAGCATTGGTTTATAATCTTCCATTAAATAAGAAGTTTGCTCTTCGATAGTTACTTTAATATAACCTTCAGTATCTGTAAAAATTGGTTTTGAAAGAGAATATTTATGTTCTTCTGTTTTTGGAATCGTTTCATCTGAACTATTTGACAAGTTTTCTCCTGCGCCTAAAAATCCTCCGGTAGAGCTAATTATAAATATTCCTATTATTAACACTACCAATATTTTTCGATTATTCATTTTTTTATTTACCCCCTTTTAATTATTTTACTAATTAACAATGGTTAATATCATAATGTTGTTTAAATATTTAAAATTACCTCCATTATTTAATCTAAAAAATTATATTATTAATGGTGATAACAATTGTTACGATTAAGTATTAAAATCTTTAAATGCGTCATATATAATTATTTGAAAAATGCTTGTTTATATTATTTATTGCTTTGTGAGATGTAAAACTATATATAGTAGAATTCTGATAAAAATTTTGTCTTGGTGGAGAGATTGGAGAAGTTGTTTATTCTTTTCTTCACCTCATAACCCCCACGAATTATGAGGAGCACTTCTTTTCCTCTCCCCCACTTTTTTCACTTTTAAATTTCTTAAAACAT
>JBFEOQ010000071.1:0-6661 GCA_041550515.1 Thermoplasmatota archaeon
AAGTTGTAGAAAAATATGGTACTCCTGAAGAGATTAATAAAAAAGCTAGAGAAGCTAGTAAATTAGATAATCTTATGGGTAAGTTAAAGAAAAAAAATTTTTCTTACTATAGAGATTTACAATGGTTAATTGAGCAGAGAGATAAAGGCGCTTTTATAAATATTTGTGAATATCGTAAAAAGGTGTTAGGGGAAAAAATTCAACAAGTAAAATTTAATCAGGATTATGGAGTTACTTTAGAAATAAGTGCATGTCAATATTTTTCATGTTTTATGGCTCAAGCACGTAGAGCTATAGATAAAAAAGAACTGATGCCTGGTCGTTTTATAAGAGTCAGAGCTATGAAAGAACAAGAAGAGGATCATGATTTATTAGCTATGACTGCTGCTATGAAGATTCTTGGTGCAAGTTGGTGTGAAACACTTGATACAAAAGGAACTGATGGTTCAAATATTCATCTCGGAGGTCCTGAGACAATTACAGGTTACTTTGGAGGTGTTGGTCAGCCTAATGATTATGCAATTAAATGGGTGGATGAATTCCTTTATTATTATACAAATTATGGTGTGAGACAGATTCTTAATATTAATCCTGGGACTATACTTTTAGGTTATCTTATGCATAAAATTGGTTTAGATATTGATTTTAAGATATCAGTATTTATGGGGAATGATAATCCGTATGCAGTTTTTTGGACGCTGATGGTTGCTCGATTGTTTTCAAGAGAAGATAATACTACATCACTTGCTGGTTTTAATTTTTCAAACTCTGTAAATAATACAACTATTGAGCTTAGCAGTGAAATCAGAAAATCTATGGGTTTAGAAGATTTTATAAGATTTGAGCATCACATTCTTGAAACATATAAAAGTATTGTAATTCAACCTTATGATAGAAGAAATGAGCTTTTAGAAATCGCACCAAAAGTAAAAAATATTAGCGCTAAACATGAAGGTGGAGAAGTTGAAGTGGAGAAAAAAAGAGAACATCCATCTGATATATTAGATTATTTCATTCCCCGCAAAGATATTGAAGCTCAAGGTTTAATGCCTGCTATTACTCAGAATTATCTGGATAAACATGAAGCAATTAATAATACTGCTCGTGCATTAACCGAGAAAGGACTTTCTTTTATTGCTGCACCAAAACTACATCATCAACAGGAGTAAAAATTTATGTTTTTTAAATTAGCATTTATTGGTTTTGGAACTGTTGGTCAAGGTTTAACTGAGATACTTCTAGATAAAAAAGAAATGCTTTTAGAAAAATATGGTTTTAGTTTTGATGTTGTAGCTATTTCTGATATTATGAAAGGCTCAGTTTATGATAAAAATGGTCTTAATTTAAAAAAAATACTTAAACTTGTTAATTCAGGTAAAAAATTAGATGAATATCCTTTTGGTGTTAAAGGTTTAGATAGCTTAGCTACTATTACTGATACCAATGCTAATACTATTGTTGAGGTTACTTTTACTGATGTTAAAACAGGTGAACCTGCTCTTACTCACATTAAAACAGCCTTACAATCTGGTAAAAACGTTGTCTCTACAAACAAAGGTCCTGTTGTTAAACAGGCTAATAAACTTTTAAAACTTGCAGATTTAAAAAATGTTTATTATGGTTTTGAAGGTGTAGTTCTTGCTGGTACCCCTGTTTTAAATCTAGCTAAATATACACTAGCAGGCACTAAAATAAATGGATTTAAAGGAATTCTTAATGGTACAACAAATTATATACTAACAAGAATGGAGGATGGTATGTCTTATGAGAATGCTTTGAAAAAAGCACAAGAACTTGGTTATGCAGAGGCAGATCCAACAGGAGATGTGGAAGGTCTTGATGCACTTGGAAAAGTTGTAATCTTATCTAATGTTGTTCTTGGTAAAAAATTATTATGGACTGATGTTAAAAGAAAAGGTATTACAGGAATCAAGTTAGATGATATAAAAAAAGCTAAATCTGAAAAGAAACGATGGAAACTTATTGGAAGTGCAAGTATTGAAAAAAATGGTAGTGTTAAGGCAAAGGTCTGGCCTGAAAAATTACCTTTAAATGATCCTTTAGCAGGTGTTGGTGAGGCTTTAAATGCTTTAACATATTATACAGATGAACTTGGTTCTGTTACAATTGTTGGACCTGGTGCAGGACGTCGTGAAACTGGTTTTTCTCTTCTTATAGATCTTTTAGAAATAAATAGAAAAATGAGTGATTAAATGAGCGGAGGATATACTGGGAGAATACTTAATGTTAATTTAAGAAAACAAGAATTTTCTGTTGAAAAAACAAATTTACTGGAGGCAAAATATTTTATTGGAGCTAAAGGTCTTGGAGCTAAACTTCTTTTTGACCGTTTACCTGAAAAAACAGATCCTTTATCTCCAGAGAATATACTGATGTTTACAACAGGACCTCTTACAGGTACTACAGCTCAAACCTCTGGTAGAGGTACTGTTGTAACAAAATCTCCTCAGACGGGTCTATTTTTAGACTCCCATTTTGGAGGTATTTTTGCTACAGAAATGAAAAAAGCTGGATGGGATATTATAATTTTTAATGATAAGTCAAAAAATCCTGTTTATATTGTTATTAAAGATGATGCAATTAATTTTAAAGATGCTACTAGTCTATGGCAAAAAGAATGTCTTAAAAGTCATAATTGGCTTCAAAAAAAAGAAGGTAGAGTAAAAACAGCGGTTATTGGTCCTGCAGGTGAAAATCTTGTAAAGTTTTCAGCTATTACAATTGATGGGCATCGTCATGCCGGTCGGGGTGGTGCTGGCGCTGTTATGAGTTCTAAAAATCTCAAAGCTGTAGCGATTAGTGGTAGTAAAAAAATCCCTATTCATGATCTTGATGGTTTTACAAATAAAACTAAAGTTGTCACAAAACTGGTTAAAGAAAATGATTTTGTTCCAAAAAGAAGAAAATATGGTACACCTTACTGGGTTAAATACATAAATGAGGAAGGTTTCATTCCAACTAGAAATTACCAAGAGGGTAATTTCAAGTATGCTGATGAACTAAACGCTTCTACTATGCAAGAGAGAATTGTTGATAGAGGTGGTTCTTGTTTTAATTGTATTATTGCTTGCTGGAATCAATCATCTATAAAATCTGGTTCTTTCAAAGGTGTTTCTCTTATAGGACCAGAATATGAAACTATTGCTCTCATGGGTTCAAATCTTGGTATGAAGAGTATTGAAGATGTAGCATATCTAAATGAACGATGTAATGAATTAGGTATGGATACAATTTCTTTAGGTGGGGTGATTGGTTTTGCAATAGAAGCATATGAGAAAGGTGTCATTACAAAACATGATTTAAATAATAACGATATTGGTTGGGGGAAAGTTGGGGAAATAGGGAAACTTATACATGATATAGCATATCGCAATGGTAAGGCTCCAAATCTACTAGCAGAGGGTGTAAAGATTGCCGCTAGTAAACTTGGTAAAGAATCTGAAAGATTTGCTGTTCATGCTCATGGTCTTGAAATCCCTGGTTATGATCCACGCGGAACTTTTGGTATGGGTTTAGCTTATGCCACTTCTGATCGTGGTGGTTGTCATCAACGTGCTTGGACTGTAGTTAATGAGCTTTATAATCCTGAATTTGAACGTTTTTCTTTCGAAAAAAAGGCCAATTTGGTGAAGAATGTGCAAGACGAACGAGCTGCATTTTTCTCTCTTGTACTTTGTGATTTTGCACCTATATCTGTGGATGACTGTGTTGATATGTGGAATCTAGCTACTGGTTTTAATCACAATGTTGAAAGTTATATTAAATGTGGTGAGAGGATTTGGAATCTTATTAGATTATTTAATATACGTGAGGGTATGAATCCAGATGATGATAAAGTATCTGAAAGATTTTTCAAAGATTCATTCACCAGTGGTCCTGCTAAAAATATATTGTTAGATAAAAAAGGTTTTTATAAAAGTTTAAAGAAATATTATTTTCTACGTGGATGGAATGATAAAGGAATTCCCACATCTAATAAACTTAAAGAGTTAGGTTTAGAAAAATATATAAAAAAATTATGAAATAATTAATGGTGATATACGTTATGCCTGATTTAAGTAAAGGAGCGAATAAGATATATGGTGAAGCTGCTTTTGAGGTGCTAGCAAAAGCTCAAGAATTAGAAAGACAGGGTAAAAATATTCTACATTTTGAAATTGGTGAACCTGATATGGAAACTCCTGATAACATTGTCCAAGCAGGTATTAAAGCAATAAAAGATAAAAAAACTCATTATGAGCCTTCAATTGGTGTACTAACACTTCGAAAAGCCGTTCAAAATGAAATTGAAAAAACACGTGGTTACAGACCTGATTTAAACCAAATTGTAATAACACCTGGTTTAAAACCTGGAATATTTTTTTCGATGATTGCAACTGTTAATCCTGGAGATGAAGTAATTTATCAAGATCCTGGTTATCCAACTTATGGGTCTGTTTCATCATATCTCAATGCGAAACAAATAATGATTCCACTTCTTGAAGAAAATGAATTCCGAATGAATCCTGATGATATAAAAAAAAGAATTACCAGTAAAACCAAACTTATAATTGTAAATTCCCCTCAAAATCCTACTGGATCTGTAATGACCAAATCTGAAATGGATGAAATTGCAGAGATAGCAGAAGAAAATGATGTATTTGTTATCTCTGATGAAATATATTCAAAAATGACTTATGATACAAAACATTACACTCCTACATTAAGAGATCAAGCACAAAAAAGATCCATTTTATTAGATGGTTTTTCAAAATATTATGCTATGACAGGTTGGCGTCTAGGTTATATAATTTCACCAGTTAAAATTGCTGAAAGACTTCAAGATTTCCTTGTCAGTGCAATATCTTGCACTTCATCTTTTACTCAATATGCTGGTGTTGAAGCATTAACGGGTGATCAAAGTTTTATAAATATGATGATGACCAGATTCAAAGAAAAAAGAGATAAAATCATAAAAGGATTAAACTCGATAAAAGGTTTCCACTGTAAAAAACCTAAAGGAGCATTTTATGCTTTTCCAAATATTAAGGATACTAGTATGACTTCTCAGAATTGTGCTGATCATATACTCTATAATGCAGGTGTAGCAGTTTTACCAGGTACAGCCTTTGGTCCATATGGTGAAGGATATCTTCGTTTTTCATATGCTTCATCTCTTAAAAACATTGGTTTAGCTATTGAAAAAATTAAAGAAATCTTTTAATTAAAAATATTTTTATTTTTGTTAAAATTATATTAAAACAATTAACAAACTCTTACATTAACTTATTTTAGGAATTAATTAAAATTTTAAAAATCTATATTATAAATTTATGAATAAATCATAAGTTTAAAAATAAAGAAAAAGCTTTAAGTAAAAACATGGTGAATATAAAATCATATGAAAATTTTCCATTATGGATACCTTGCATTGCATTTCTTTTTACACTAGTATGTTATATTCTTGGAGCATATATCTTGAGTGGATTTGGGTTATTAATAGTTGCTCTTTATCTGATTTATTGTACTATTAATGAATTAAATGTTATATTTAGAAGCTGTAGATATTGTTATTATTACGGAAAAAATTGTGGATTAGGCAAAAGTAAAATTGCCCCATTATTAACAAAAAAGGGAGAACCAAGTAAATTTATTGATAAGAAAATATCTTGGTATGATTTGATACCTGATTTTCTTGTAGGTATTATACCTCTTATTGGTGGATTAATTTTATTGTATAATGAATTCTCATTTATTCTTCTAGGTGTAATTATTCTTCTTTTAGTCATATTTTTTGGAGGTGCAGGTTTTATACGTGGTTCGTTTGCCTGTAGATATTGTAAACAGAAAGAAATTGGATGTCCTGCTCAAAAGATATTTAATAAAAAAGAAAAGAAAAAATAAACAAAATACGGATAAATCAATATTTATAAATATGATCTTTTAAAGATAAAACTTATTTTCCCTTGATTCACCATATTTAAATTAGAAAATATTGGGATATCTAATATTATGTGAAAAATTAATGAAATAATCTATTTATCTTTAAATCACAGATTTAATTAATAAGACGATGATTTGTAACAATAAATTGGGAGTTATAGTTATGAATAAACAAGTATATGATTATATAGAAAAGCAAAAATCACCACAAAAAGAGATTTTACAAAAAGTAAGAAAAATTTTTCTAAAAACACTTCCAAATTGTGAAGAAAAAAGTGCATGGGGAGTTATAACATTTGCCAAAGGGAAATTTTATATTGCGGCAATGAAAAATCGTGTGCATGTTGGTTTTTCAATCAATGGATTAAGCAAAGAAGAGATAAGTTCTTTTGAGGGAAGCGGAAAAATGATGAGGCATATTAAAATTCATTCATTAAATGATATCGATGAGATTAAACTAGTAAAATTGATAAAATTAGTAGATAAAAAAGCTATATGCCATCAATGTTAAAATAGCTTTATTTAATAATAATTTGGTATTATTTTATTTCAATTTTTTTAAAATATAACTTTATTAACCATTACTGTATTACTTATTGAGTTAGGTTGTTATTTACAATAGGCCTAGTATAGAAATATATGGGTTAAGGAGATTTGTATTGGATTTTATAAGTTAATGATTTTTATGAAATCATCAACTAACTATACTAGACCTATA
>JBFEOQ010000072.1:0-6643 GCA_041550515.1 Thermoplasmatota archaeon
AATATTGTCACATCTTCAGAAATTAAATCTACAAATCTTACAGATTTTTCTTATAAACAAAAAATACAAATACCATTTGATACAAGTATTGATCAAACAAAATATCAACCAATAGATATAAAATTTGTATTCCTTAACAAATGTTATGCAAAAAATGAAAAGGATAATTCTGTTAGAGTTGGAATGGAAAAAGAAGGAGAAATAACTGAACTTGATTCTCAAATATATGACCTTGAAAAAATAGATGAAACACATATTTCATCTTGTGGATTAGTTTTTCTAATACCGGAGGATGCAGATGGAACAGAAGAATATTATGTTTTTTATGATTCAATTAAGACAGAGATTCCAAATTATGAAAAATATTTATTTCTCGATGATTCACATTATTTTTATGAACCTATCCCCGGGCAAAAAATAGATTTTGATTATTTTGAAATCAAACAAGAAGATGATGTTATTTATGCGATTGTTCAGAGAGGAGAGCTTTTAGGAAATCCAGTTGCTCTTTCAGTTGGAAAATTTAAACCAGGATCTAAAGCTGTTGAGACGTATAATTTAGATCAACTTTGTGATTTTGATTTAAGATATGGTACAATTGAGGAACCTGCTTATTTTGGAACTTCTTGGGCTACCGATATTAGTAAACAAATTATTGTTGATGGAAATCTTATGGTCCGTGTAAGAATTCAATGTATTTCCCCTCGAGATGATATCAAGAGTGATAATATTTACACCTATTATTATTGTCCAACTGAAACAAAAAAAATATATGTAGATTCTTATCATGAAATACTTAAAGATATAGATATTGAGGAACCAAGTATAGAAGATGGAGTTATTGCAGGAATTACTTCGATTAAAGCTCGTAGTGCATCAATAGAGAAGATGAATGTTGGGGAAATATTACCCGAAATGTATCTATATTCCAAAGATGAAACAATCTTAGATTACTCTATTAACATTAATCCAGATACTATTAGTCGGGAGATTGAATTATCAACTGAAGATAATATTGATCTTGGATCAAAAGCATGGGCTTGTTTGTATAATCCATCAGATGGTAAAGCACATGGATTGATTTTTAATTCGAATAAAGGTATAACAGATGGAGATGATGATGGGGTACAAGTAAAGGCTTTTGTTAAACAAAATATTAAATTACCTGGTCTAGAAGCAGACACTGGAAGTATAATTCTAACTAGAAATTCCTATGAAAATGGAAAACATATCACAAAATTAAATAAAGGAACAAAATATAATTATAAAATTGAGTATATAACAGTTGAAAGAGATGGATATAAAATAATTGATAAAGAATCAATTATTTATCAAAAACTAGTAAAAAATATACCTATTTATAGAGAAAATGTTACTAGTGAGAAAGAGGAAATTATAAAATATTCTTTAAAAACATATGTTCATTTAGCACCATCTATACCACTTGGTTCTTTACTCTCTGCAGCAATTGGAAAAAATATTTCGTATATTTATGCCGAACTTTATAAAGAAAATAATTTTAAATCATCGGGTGTAGTTAGTAGACTTTCTCTGGGATCAATAGATATAGATTTGGAAGGAAAAAATTTATTCCAGAAGATAAAAACAGTTTTTAGGATTTTTGATTGGAAAAACTTTTCATTTTTTAAGAAAGTTGTTTTCCCCGATTTGGAAGCAGGAACATATGTTGTAAAAATTTTTAAAGAAAATCCAATATTTGCAAAACAAAGAAAATATATTGGATATGGAGTTGTTGATTTAAATAAAAACGATATATTACAAATCTATTGTAGACCTGAAGGAAAAATAAAACTTAAAATTCAGGATCAAAACAAGTTAGGAATTGAAGATATTAAAATAAATCTATTAAGTGAAAATATAATTGTATCTGATTCTACTACTGATAATAAAGGAACAGCTATAATATATGCACCTTGTTTAACCTCGAAAAAATATATTTTAAAAATATTTTATGATGGTTTTTTAATTGAAGAAGAAGAAATAAAACTAAATCTTAAGAATCATTTCATAGACTTAACAAAATCTTATTCATTTGAACTATATGACGTAATTCTTAGTTTAAAAGATACATGGGATTTTATACCAGAAGTTGAAGTAAATCCAAAAATGACTAGTAATGAAATGATTGAATCAATGTTTTTATTTGGTAAAAAAAATGATAAAGGACAATATGAATTTTTAGATTTATTACCTGGAAAATACCAGCTAAGTATGAGTTATAAATCTTTTAATTTTGAAAAGGAAATTAATATCAATAATGATTTAAAATTAAACCAAGAATTTCCTGCGGAGTATCCTCTCTCTTTCAATGTATATAATTCTTATGGTGGAATTTTATCAGAAGGTCAAATATGTGTATCAAGGTTTAATAGAATTGAGGAATTTGAAATTAATCAAAAAGGGTATGCGTCAATAAAAATTCCACCTGGTGAATACAAAATAAGTGTTGTTTTAAATGATAAAGAAATCGCGAAACAAAACTTGGAATTAAAAGGAGAAAAAACTATTAATATTATAAGCTCAGAGGATTCTTTATTACATAAAATGATGCTATATTTATGTATTATTTTGATCATTTTAGCATTTATGATGTTTATTTGGAAAAGAAATCTGGATAAGACATTGAAAATTATTGCTATAGCATTGATATTTTTTTCATTATTTTCGCCGTGGTGGATTTTAAATGGTGAAGAAGATTTAGTAAAAACAACTACTAAAACTTTTCTGATTCCTCAAAAAATCATAACTCTTTCTTCTTCTCCAAATGTAATTGGTGGTGAAATAAGCCAGGTTCCAGTTGAAGTCACAGATGTGCTAGGATTATTAATGATTCTTCTTATTATATCTTGTTTATTGATTTTTTTAAGTATATTTACAAAAGGAAAATATAGGAAAATAACAATATTTTTATCAATTTTAAGTATTATATTGTTAATTTTAACTATTTCAATTTTTTATTATGCGTTATCTCAACTAACAGAAGTTGGTATCGGTAGTTTTATTGGTAGTGGAGATATAGAAATTACTATACCCGGGATTCCTAAAACAAAATTATTAGAATGTAATTGGGGCCCAAGTATTGGTTTCTTTTTATCTCTTGCAATTATTCTTATATTTGTAATATATTTAATTTATTACGAGATATTAAAAGTATAAAGGTTAGGGTAATGCATCCATTTTTTGTGTTATTGTTAACCAAGCGTCTCCAAAGCCTTGAATATTTAAAAAACTCATAACGAATTCTTCTGATGGAATACATCCTTCTGGTGCGTTTACACCTGGCTGATTTATATTACCTTCTGCAATCATTTTAGCCCCAATTGCAGCAGGAGTTGCTGTACCATGACGCATGTGGGAAATACCCGAATATCTAATAGTTTTTGTTTGTTCTTTATCTTTTCCAGTTACTTCGACCATTACAGATCCGCCTGGGGGAATTTTTCCTGATTTTTCAATTATTTTTTTTCTAAATATGTCTATGTATCCTGCAGTGAAATCTATAGGTTTGATTTCATGTCCCTTTATATTAATTGGTTTCTCAGATAATAAACCTAAATTTTGTAATTGAAGTAAGGTATTTCTAAATTCTGTAGGGAAAAATGAACCTTTGCAACATACATTTTTAACACCTTTAATATAACGAGGTAATGTTATTGACTCTGGATGTCCAAAATAATAAACCGCACTTTGCCCAAATGGTTCTGGAAATCTAGTATATTCTTCTCCATCGATAAGACCTCTAACTTTTTGAAATCTTCCATTTTTATAAATTGGAATGTCTCCTAACCAACAATGTAACATATGATAAGGGATTGCTCCTCCAGCTTCTTCTTCAATACTACGAGTAACATATATCTTTATACTATCTACAGAAGTTAGTTGATTCGTAGCAAATGAAGCAATAATATTTGTTAAACCAGGACTAGCACCAAGACCTACAATGCAAGTAGTTCCAGCATCTTTAGCTTTTTTATCATAATTATCTAAAAGTTTTTCTGTAGCGTCATAATCATCACATACATCTACATAATTAACTCCGGATTCTATTACAGAATTGAGGATTTTTGGTGAAAACTTATAAAATGGTCCAATGCAATTAATTGCGATGTCAATATCTTTCAAAACAGATTTTATATTATTTTCATTTGTTGCATCAACTTTTTTAAAATCAATTTTATTATTAATTTTACAGATTTCCTTTGCTTTTTTTTCATTAGAATCAGCAATTACTATTCTTGAAAATGTATCCATTTCAGATAAACATTTTACTGCATAACTGCCTATAACTCCGGCTCCTCCAAATACTGTTATTTCCATAAATATCAAGAACAGTGAAAGTTAATAGATAATAAAAAGATTTTGAATAAATTTTTCTCCATGTTATATAAAAATTATAAAAATAATCATATATGTATTTCTGATTCTAAGTCTTTATGACAGAATATAAAATAGATCCCTTAGATGTTTCATTTGAACCACTTGCGGGTTCTACTTTTATAAATTTATTAAGATTACTTATTCAAAATAAACTTAGAGTGGATATTATAGGTATACCCAGAATAATTTATTCTATAATACTAAGTTTATTTCTATCTCCTTTTAACTTTTATGAAGGAATTACTTGTAGTAAGAAAATTAAAAATACTTATATTGATAAACCACCAATTTTTATAATTGGTCATTGGAGAAGTGGAACTACATATTTACATAATATATTGACACAAAACCCAGATTTTGGATTTCCATCTACGTTTCAAACAATAACGCCAGGACTTTTTTTAAAATTTGAAAAGCAAATAAAACCTATTGTTGCATCATCTCTTCCACCCACTAGACCACAAGATAATATTGTATTAGGTGTAGATCTACCGCAAGAAGAAGAATATGGGATAGGAAACATTTCACCATATTCATTTTATCATGGCTGGTGTTTCCCAAAAAACAGAGATTTTTACTATGATTTTGTTCATTTTGATAAAGTTAGTAAAAATCGAATTAATGAATGGAAAAAAAATTATTTATATTACCTAAAAAAAGTAACTTTATACAATCAAGGAAAACAGTTAGTTTTAAAAAATCCTTCTAACACCAGTAGAGTTAAATTGTTACTAGAACTTTTTCCAGATGCTAAATTTATTCATATTTATAGGAATCCTTATTTTGTTTTTCTATCTATGAAAAGGAATATCAAAAAGGAAATGACCCTTTATTGTGTTCAAACACCTGCTGATCAAGAAAATTTTGAGATTGCAATGATAAAAATGTATAATAGAATGTATGAAAAATATTTCGACGAAAAAAAATTGATACCAGAAGGAAATCTTGTAGAGGTTAGATATGAGGATCTAAAGGAAAAACCTTATGAGGTAATTAAAAAAATATATCATGATTTGAGTCTTAATGACTTTGAAAAAAATCAGTGTAAAATCAATAGTTATATTAAGACACAATTTAAAGTAAATACTCATAAATATAATCTTGATGAAAAACAAAAAAATAAAATTTATAAATATTTCAAAAAAACTATTGAGTTATGGCAATATAAAAACTAATTTAGAATTTCTTATAAATACTAAACATATTTAATATGAAAAACAAAATTGATATTTTTGTTTTAAATAATTCTTTTTCGGCATATAACGGTTCATTTTTAGTAAAATTATTATATCATGTCGTAGTATTTATATATTGGAATTATGTTAATATAAGGGGGGTTAAAAAATGAAAAAAATAATAGCAACAATTTTTTTGACAATATTAATGCTTACTTTACCTGTATTATCAGCTTATCAAACGGCTAATATATCTGTAAAAAAGAGTTTTTATATGTCAAATGAAGAATTACCCGAGTTTTATATTACATCAGAACAGAATAACATATTAAATAATTACATTGAAACAAATTTTGAAGATGATGAAAAACAAATAGCACAAAATATTGTAAACAATATTATTAATGATGATTTTAAAGTTGATTTGATTAATCTTTCAAATTACTTAGAAATATATATTTATACACCGATTAATGAAACTGAGTTAACAAGCGTTTCTTCAATGGATGATTTAGATGCATTAATCTTGGAGTATTGGGGTATTGATGAAAATGGATTTATCCAAAATCTTTTTGGATCTATGTTAATAAAAATTGTAGAATTTATTAAAGATAGATTAGGTTGGATTTATGATTTATTTGACAAAAGCATATCACTTTTTTATAATAGTATTACACTTTTAGTAAACACAGTAAAACCACTGGGATTAATAATTACAGTTACTTTTGTGGCAGTAATTAATAATATTTTATCTGCTCCAAAAGTATTTTATGAAGCAATAAAAGAATTATTCCAACTAGAGAGTAATGATTTTATTGATACGTTAACAACTTTTTCAGATAATTTTGCAGCTAATCTTTCAAAATTAATTGATGATCTACTAGCTCTTATAAATAATCAAGAAATTAAAGATTATTTAAATCAAGTTCAAGCTTATTTTGACTGGCTTGATGAAAAACATTGGAAAGATAATATATTGATAAGTGGATCTGTAAAAACAATTTTAGGTGAAGCATGGAAAAATATTAATGTGACTTGTAAAGGTCAAACAACTAAAACAGATAGTAATG
>JBFEOQ010000073.1:0-6444 GCA_041550515.1 Thermoplasmatota archaeon
ACTAAGGAATCTGACCAATCACTTTCTGCGCCATGTATATCCTTTGCTTTGACTTTAACAGAGTAAGTACCCTTTGTTTCCCAAATATGGGATGCATTAACAACCACTCCTGATTCGTATGGTCCAATCCAGCCAGTATCTGTTCCATCATCCCAATCGAATTTGTAGTAAATATCATCAACATCTGGATCAATTGATAATGATGAAAAACTATAATTTTCTTGAATTTTACCGGATGATGGACCAGAGGGTCTTTGTGGTTTATTTGGTGGATTACTTATTTTAACTGTTAAAATACTTAGGTCAGGATTTCCCCACAATGATCCATGAACAAATGTTTCATAATATAATCTATCCCAAAGACCTTTGCTATACATTTCATGTATTGCATATTGGTGAGCCTGACCTTGTGTATATTCTCCAGATGTTATTGCTGCAGTAAAGAAATATTTCATGGATTGGTCACTTCCATCATTTGGTTCATCCCATTGAGAACGATAATAAGCAGCTTTATTTGCACCAAGAAAACCCACTGCACCTTGCTTCATCATAGCTTGACCAATATTTAGATAATCAGTATCAGAATTACTACAGGATGCTGAACTAATAATTGCTGGATAATCATCATTAAGATATTGACAATCATCAACTGAGATAAAAGCTCTATTATTTGCATAACTACCAGTTGGTGAACCATGCGCATGCCAACTTACAAAAGCAAACTTGCTATCTGACCAAACTGATACAACATTGTTATGATTTAACACATAATCTTTTGGATAAGTAGATTCACCTTCATACATTTTAGTCATAAACCATGAACTCATCCAAGGATGAATATTTTCATTAGTTTTATACTCCATAAATACTGCTCCATCTGTATTTTCATCAACTATTGCACCCAGAAGTAAGATATTTTTCTTATATGAAGTCTCATTATTTTGTTCATATAACACTGATTTTTCACAAATATGTTCAACTGTTTCCGGATCACTCCAAGGTATTCTACCAACATTTACTTCACCATAAAAATCAATATGATCAGTGTTTTCACCATAACGATGATCACCATCCATATCCCAAGACTCATTATCTGGTAAAGACAACTCAGCATAGTAATAATCTGTCTCAGGTTTTTCGGAACTGGGACTTATCTGTTGAGCTGTCAAACGCATTGGTATATCATCCCAATGACCAATGATTAGAACATCTTGTATTCCCCATGCATAAACAGGGTATTTCTCCCTTAGAAAATTCCTAATTTTCTCAGCTAGATCGTAACCTTGATAATTTTCATCTATCCATGATATAGTTACAACATTTACTGATCTACCCTTTGCTATCTCCCACTCAACAAGAGAATTAATAGATGATTGAAGAGAGTCAAGAGTGATTATTACAAAATCAAAAACATCATCATTAATACTAATTGATTCTTTATACCATAGACTGGTTTGATCATAATTAATAATATAATCCTGTGCAACCTGATCTAAAAAACCTTTTTCTCGTATGTTACAAACAGGTTTAGCATCTGATTCTAAATAATCGATATTGATTTTAAACGATGGATAGTAAGATAAAGTCTTTGATAAAGGGTGATATATGAAAGGGGAAATTCTGAAATCAACAAGATTATATTGTCTGTAATATGCATTATTGACAAATTCAACAGGTTCAACAGGATAAAAATCATCACAATTATATATCCTTTGATAATTTTTATTATATATATTTTCATATTCTTTTTTTATGTCAACATTTATTGAATCTGCTAAATCAGGTATAGGTAGAGGTGGGATAGTATAATCCCCAGGAATTATAATACTATCCCTAAACTCATAGTTATAACCCAAATAAGTTGCACTAGGTGGTAAGGCAATTGAAATAATTTTAGAAGGAAGAATAGGTCCACCTAGAGTAGATAATCGCCCAAAGTTTTCAACAAAAATATGATCAATAAAATTTTTTTCAACAACCTTAAAAGAAGGAGTTTCAAATGTTAACTGAATATTTTTTTCTTTAGTATCCTCAACATATGAAGAAGAAACACCTAAATCAATATTAAATACTATTAAAATAAGACAAATAAAAATCAACACATATTTTTTCATAAATTTTCTCCCAGTATATTATACTTAAAAAACATTTATAGATATTAATAAAGTATCTATCTAAAAAATTGGACAATCAACATAATCTTTATATACCCATTGTAATTTTGTTCAAAATATGGTTAAAATTGATATAAAAGATAAAAAAATTTTATACAATTTACATAAAAATGCCAGACAATCCTTAACACAAATAGGAAAAAAAGTATCTCTACCAAAAAATGTAGTATCATACAGATTAAAACGCCTAATTAAAGAAGGAGTAATTAAAAATTTTTCAACAGTAATAGATATGAACAAATTAGGATACATAATAATTAGAATTCATTACAAATTTCAAAATATCACATCAGAAATCGAAAAAGAAATAGTAAATAATTTCAAAAATAACACTAACACAGTACTAATAGCAACCACCCAAGGACTATTTAATTTAAAAGTAATAATAATCGTAAAAGATATCAACAAATTTTATCAACTCTGGCAAGAAACACAAAAAAAATATGGATCATATATACAAAAAAAATCAACAGCGATTTTTATAAATGAATACTATTATGGACCTTATTATCTTTTAGATTTTGATAAAAAAGAGCAACGAAATATTATAAGTAAAACTGGTAGTGGCGCTACATATAAAATCGATGAACTTGACTATAAAATATTACAACTGCTCTCAGCAAATGCAAGAGAATCATTAGCAAAAATCGCAAATAAATTAACAGCTAGTACAACAACAATAAAAACACGATTTGAAAAATTAAAAAAAGCAGGAATAATACGTGGATTCAGAGTAATTATTGACCCCTCTTCTTATGAATATAATACATATAAAGCATACCTTTATTTAACTGATTATAGTAAAAAAAATAAAATTGTTGAATATTTAAAAAACAATCCAAATTTAGTTTTTATTGACACATATGCAGGTGAAGCAGATTTAGATTTAGAGTTTCATTTTGATAATATAAAAAGTTTCTTTAAATCAATGCAAGATTTGAATTCAATATTTCCAAAATCAATAAAAAACTTTGAGTATATTTATATTTTAAAATACCATAAATTTTTATATATGCCCGAAAAATGGTAATAACATTTTTTTAAGTTAAAAACAAAGTTCATTTGAAATCTAATATCTTTTCTTTGATCTTTCTCAATAGAGTCATAATCTTTCTTGAAATAAAAATGTACAAATCTTGATGGTCTATTTTCTGTAATGGTAACTGTTTTTGTATCTTGAAAATAACGATATGCACTTTCAGTGACGTTATAGGTTTGATCAAGTGGAAGTTCTAGGGTCCAATAATCACCTTTTAATTGCACCTGACTTTTTTTATTTCTGCATCAATAATGGCAAAAGGAATTTCAGGATGTGGTATATAACCTGTACGATCTTCCTCCACGTTACAATATATGTATCCTAAACACTCTGTTTTTTTCAGGGTTTTACTTTTGATTATGTCATCGTCGGTAAAGCCCGGCCATACTTTTTTATTTTGATATCGGCTATCTATATACACTTTTAGTGACTTTGTAATAAATCCAATTGCTGAATAATACATTGTATAATGCCGATCAACTGCTAGTCCACTTATATTAAACGATCCTTGAATGTAGCATATGTCTATTTTTAATCCATTCCTAACTCTTGCAAATGGAACAGTAGCATACCCTGGTCTATGAGAATATGATACACATCCATATGTGCTACCATTTTGTTGTAATATTTCACTATAATCGTTTTTATTTGTTTTTATTGTAATTGCATTCATACTTGGGATTAACAGTATAATAACTGTTAGACTGACTATTATCAGTTTCTTGTTAGCCATTAAAATAATCATTATATGTTGGTATGTAACATGTATACACGTATCACTTAAAATTTTTTTTATAAAGACCATAATTAGCAGACTTTTTTAATAAATAAAACGAATCTTAAAGACATATAACAAAGAAGTGAAATTAAACTGGAGAACCAAAGGAATCATGTTCGAATGAATCATAACAAAAAATCATATTATAGGAATACAAAGAGGTCGATTAATTTTAACAATCACAAATTTTTAAAAAGATTTTAAAATAGCAAAACAATAAATTATATATGTCCTACTCACTTGATCTAATATTTCCTATTATTTTATTTTTTATAGGAGGAATAATACTTCTTATATGGGGACTAATATCATTTAAAATGAAAAGACTAATTGAAAATACTCCAACATCCAAGATTCGATCAATAGCCATGGGTTTAGTAGAAATCTATGGCAAAGTTAAACCATTAAAAGATAATATATTAAAAAGCCCGTTTAGTAATAATAATTGTGTCTACTATAAATACAACGTAAAAGAACTACGTCAATCAGGAAAAAGCTCTAGCTGGGTTACCATAAAAAAAGGCGAAGAAAAAAAATTATTCTATCTAAAAGATGAAACAGGATCTGTACTAATTGACCTTACAGGTGCAAAAATAGACATCCCAACAGATAACATATATGATTCCAGCCTAGGAAAAGATCCGCCAGAAATTGTAAAACAATTTCTATCAACAAAAAATATCAAATGGGAAGGATTTCTTTTTGGTATAAATAAAACAATGAAATATACAGAATATTTTATAGCTCCAGGTGATAAACTATACATAATGGGAAGTGCAGATGACAACCCATATGTAAAAGAAGCATCTGCAGAAAAAAGCGTTGAAGATATAATGATACAAAAAGGGAAATTTGAAAAATTATATTACGTCTCAGATAAACATGAAGACGCAATCCTATCCAGATATACATTAAAAACATATGCAGGAATAATAGTAGGTTTAATATCTATAATTATAAGCATAATAATATTAACATGGTTTATAAGTTAGGAGGAAATATAAAATGATAGGTTTAGTAGAAATTATTTTTTTTACAATCTTAACTTTAACCCTTATAATATTATTTGTAGCTATAATAATTATTTACAACAACCTTATCAGGTTAAAAAATAATATTGATAAATCCTGGGCAAACATAGATGTTTTGCTAAAACAAAGATCAAATGAAATACCAAACTTGATAAACACTGTTAAAGGTTATATGAAACATGAACAACAAACCCTAGTATCATTAACAAAAGCGAGAAGCATAATCCTTAAAACAGAAAAATTATCAAGAAAAGCAGCGGTTGATAATATTATAACAGATCTATTAAAAACAGTCTTTGCATTAGCAGAAGAATATCCTGATTTAAAAGCTGGTGAAAATTTTTTAAAACTTCAACAAAGAATAACTGGTCTAGAAAATGAACTTGCAGACAGACGAGAATTCTATAATGATAGCGTCACTATTTATAACATCAGAATTAAATCTATCCCAGATTTAATTGTTGCAAGAATGATACATCTTAAAGCAGTGGATCTTTTCAAAGCAACTGAAGAAGATAAAAGATACATTCAGGTAAATTTTTAAACATCATCATATCTAGCAGGTTTTTTTTATCAAAATAAGATGGTATTAAATATTAGATGAAATATTTAAATAAGTGATAGTAAAATGAATAAAATAATGATATTTTTTGTATTTGCTGCAATTATTTTACTATTAGTTTTCCCCATTCATGCAGATGAAGTTAAAAACTTATCTGAACCAGATGCACCTGGACCATATCATATTGGCTACTATAGAGTAAGTTACAATATCCCCCCTATGGAAGATATTGGGCAAAAATAAGATATCCCTCAATACGTGATGGATGGTTGACTCCAAGAGATATCTCACAAGCTCCTTATCCGGGAGTTGTTGTTGCTAATGGTTTTGCCGGGTCAGAGTGGAATATCAAATGGATCCCAGAGCATCTTACATCTTATGGTTATGTGACAATATGTTTTACACCTCCAAATAAAATATCTGGTGATACCACACAGTGGGCATATGGTTTTCAGGGAGGTCTTGAAAAGCTGAAATCCCAGAATAGCATATGGTTTTCTCCGATTAAGGATATGGTTGATGTTGAAACCTTTGGTGGAATCGGTCTTTCTATGGGGGGTGGAGGATGCATAGAAGCAACAGGAGCTCCTTATTCAGAGATTGATGCCGCTGTAGCCCTAGCACCAGCTGGCTCAGATGATGCTAAAAATGCAGCACAGAATATCACAGTGCCTACGCAACTGCAAGTAGGTAATAATGATGGCATGGTACCTCCCAATCATGTCATACCATTTTACACTGATCTTATACCAGATACAATTATTAAGGAATACTTATCAATAACAGGAGGTAATCATATCGGCTTTGTTGACGAATTTTACGCCAGAATAGCTGAAAAACTTGGATTAGATAAACCAAAA
>JBFEOQ010000074.1:0-6292 GCA_041550515.1 Thermoplasmatota archaeon
AGAAGAAAGAATTAAAGAAATAACACCTGATAAAACCTTAGCTTTTACAATTTAAAGCCTAAGTAAGTAAAAATCTTCAACCAAGATAAAAAATCCTTTCTTTGAAAAAATACTAAACCAAAAATATAAAACTAAAATCCCTCTTATCTTTTTTACATTTTGTTGTTTTTAATTTTAGTTTTTTTAAAAACAAAGGTATATAAGATATAAAGTTGTAATGGTAATGATAATAAAATAAATTATTTAGATTCAACTTTTTCTTATTTTGAGGATATTGATTTAATTTTTTCTTTATTTTTTTATCATTATCAAATATAATCAAAGGTAATTAAACATGAATTATAGAAGAAAAAAATCATCAGAGAATAATAAAGTAAATAATAAAAAAATTAGATGTAAAAGTAAAATGATACCAGTTTTTGAAACTGATACTTATGATTACTTTTCAAAAAAAGAAAATGTCGATTCAAATAAAATTTGTAGGAATTGCCTTAACTCTTTTTAGAATACATCGATATTTTTTTAAAATTATTTTTCAAAGAAGGATTAATATTATGAAAGGAAAAGTTAAATGGTATAATATTAAACAGGGATATGGTTTTGTAAATGGTGAGGATGGAATAGATGCATTCGTTCACAAAAGTGATATTCCTTTTTGGACTATTTATCTGAAAAAAGGAGATAGAATAGAGTATACTACAGAAGAAACCTATAAGGGAGTTAAGGCAAAAAATCTAAAAATAATATAAAATTAGATCGATCTCAAATTTTTTATGTATCATAACTCTTATTATGCGGAAGATTTTAAGAGGATATATAAAATAGTGATGGGTGTAAATAATTAAACAAAATAAGTTAAAGCAATCCAAAATTATTTAAAAAATTTGAGAATTTTTTACATTATTTAACATTTTATTGATTATTTGGAAATTTATTTTAACTATTATTCCATTTTATTGTTAAAAAATGAGAGGAGATTAGAAAGATGATAAAAAATAGGATAATACTCATGATTGTTGGATTTATTGTTTTTATCATGGGTATATTAGGAGCAATACCTGATCTTGAGATAGGTACTGAACCAATATGGCATGCAATTCTGAAAATAATTATCGGTTTGGTTGCTATTATTCTTGCTTATATTAATAAGGATTAGAATAGTTATATTATTGACTATTTATTAATCCGTTTTTTTTATTATTAATTATTTTTTTTATCAAATACTCATTCAAAATCATATTTTTAGGTTATTCAAAAATAATCCAAAATATGTTAAATATTTGCGCAAATACTTCTCTTTAGAATGGACAATTAGAAAGGGTAATTTATTCATTAAAAAGATACTAAAGAGACATTCTTTAAAAGGAGAGGTTGACTTAATGCATTATACTTGTCGGAGTGAGGATGATCTTCAAAGGATATATGATAAGTTTATGTATAAAACATGATTAAAGAATTCTAATTACCACCCCGAATAACCCCATCCGATAATTACATGTTTGCTATATATATAGATAATTTGTAATTCGCTCTTCACATAGTCATTATTTTTTGAAATTTCAAACATTATTTCAGGCGAATAATAAAATTCAAACATTATATAATAATGTCCTTTCACAGTTTTATTTTCAATATAAAATTTACCAATTGCAATAAAATGATAGAAACTTGGGTATGAATGAGATGCTGATTTAATTGTATTCATATTTAAAAAATTTTTTGATTTAGCATTATTAATTGGGGGTATAAAATAAACATAAAGATGAAAGAATTACTCCAACAACTAAAACCTTTCTAAACAACTTATTTTGCATTTAATCAAATTATCTTCAAATTTTATATTATATCCTATGATAAAACAATACATAAATGTTAGTAATAAATGTACATTAATGTACAATTAAAGACAATAATTTTAATTTAATATAATCAAATCTTTTTACAAAGACTTTTATTATAGTTTTCCTTTCTTTAAAAAATACAAAACTAAATAGTGTAAAATAAAATATCAAAATTAATCTTTTATTATTATTGGAAAAACTAAAAAAAGAGATTACAATGTTGATGGGTAACATATTTACAATTTTTTAATAATTAATATTTTAATATCGGGCAACCTTGATTATGGAAACCATTAAGTGGCTCATAGGGATTAAACGCAGGATCACCATATAATGTCCGGACATAATACGTTGGTGTTTCTTTATCTATACGTTTTTCTCCACGTAATGCTTCCCCTATACTCCAATCGTCAACAATTAAATGATTTTCCAATGTTGTTAGTCCCGATTCCTGACCAGTCTCACGTGTTGCACCAACAAAACCATTGCATCCCGCATGTAGCATTGTAAGCCCGATATTCATCTGTGGCAGAAGTCCATCAGTTCGACCCATAAGACATCCGGAAGTAAGAAAAATACTTGGTTTTTCATATACCCAGTCTTTTGCATGAGCTACATCTATTGCTTTAGAGTAAATATCATATCCATAGAGTGATGCTGGCAACCAAAACCAGTCCCCATGTCCAAGATACTCTATATAATTTGCACCAGTGTAAACATTTAAAAGAACCGCTATTTGCCGACTATTCCGTAGGTTACCATACACAGTCGGTGCAAACCCATAATTTCTTATTTCTTTTGCATATGGTATTTGATGGAAGATTCCTCCAGTTTCACCAAATCCTTCCCCAAAGATGAAACTGAATTTATTGTGCCATTCTGATTGGTTAGATGGTTGTCCACAGATTTTTTCATAAAATAATGTTCTTGCAATTAAGGCAGAGACATCCGCTACATTCCAGCTGATTAGACGACCTACAGAAAGACTCTCATTTAATGAGTAGGGATTGTCTGATGGTAATCCTCGATCAGGAATTCCACCTTGTGATGGACCATAATAATACATTGGAATCATAGTAGTATCTGCAACTATTGCAAGCCATGCTGGTCCATTGAGATATCCATTAAGAAGTTGTTGATTTTCAAGAAACTTTAATTTATGGTTGAGTTGGTTAACTATTTTGTTGACTTTTTCATTTGTGAATATATGTAGTGATTCATTATACCAAGGGCCAGTTCCTGAGCCTTTGGCAGCAGACACATACATCTCATCAGTAAGTTCCCATGTTGTATTTGCAATGAGAAGTCCACCGTGTGCTGCAGTGAGATATGGAGCCATTATAGATAGTTTAGGAATCATGGGAAGATGTGGTTGTTCTAATGTGGTAATTGTGGCTGTAATAGAGATATCAGCATCAACATAAGATATTCCTCGCTGGATGAAGAAACCACCTTTTATTCCATTGTAAACCATGATCTTAAGAGTATATTCTCCAGATGCATTACAAGTGAGTGTTTCTAGTTTTGTTTTTCCAATATCATATCCCATACTATTAACATAGCCAACTATATGCTCTTTTGAATCAGTAAGAGTCATGAATATGAGAGGATCGACAGGTGATAAGATTCCAAGAATTGGTCTGCTTTTTTGGATAATCTCACCAGAGATTTCTATACGATTTATCCCATCTGGGATTGATATCTTATAATATCTGGTATCATTTCCAATAAGATCAATTTCTTTACTTAAAACAATAATTTTCCTATTGATGATATGATCTTTAAATTTAATTTCAGTTGTATTTATGACTGTAGGTGGGATAACATCTGAAGGGTTGGTTATGGTAAGATAATTGATCATTCCGAATCTTTCTTTTATGGTTGAGAGTATAGTATTACTAATCGCTTCTTCATCAATAAGACGTATAATAGAGACATTGGTAAGATTTAGGGAGATATCTCCTACAAGATACGCCTGTATGGTTTTTAACTGTCTGCACACTAATTGAATATCTGCTTGATTATCATTATAGAAAAGGATAGGAATATTTAGATAACTTGCCAAAGGAGTTGCAATAAGACTAAGATGATATGCATCCTCCGAATCATATGGAAGTATAAGAACCGTTGGTGCTTTTGTAAAGAGATATGTCGCAAGCGTTAAAGCTACCTTAACCGGAGATCCTATTATCTCATAATTTGTGTAATTGGTGATGATTTGATCACCAAGAACAAGAAGTGTATGATTAATCGGCGAAGCATATGTATTAAGAAATTTTATCTGCGAATCACTTAGATTTCCATTATGATGGATCAGCAGGGGAACAAGCCCCGAACTATTTGTTGCATTTTCATACCAGCATGAAGCACTGGTTCCGATGAGGCCAAAAAATGGATCACTATCAGGAATTATAACAGCACTTAGTTCTTCATTTCGAAGTGTACTGGATTCTAAGATTTCTGTTTGAAAAAAATCTGTTTTTCCATCACTAATACATACAAAAATTGTAACATGTAAAAAAACGATAAAAGTGATGAATAATGATAATTTTTTTCTCATATTATATATTAAAACTTAATATATATTTAAAAATCTTTTGATAAACTTTTAATAGTGATGTATAACAACTGGTAAATTTACGCCGAGGAGGAGATATAGACTCAATTTTACGAGTAAAAAATTAAAGATTTCTTCTGTAACAAAGATTATTAATTTATGAGATTAAAATAGAATTATTTTTTAACAAAGGGACTTAAAAATCTTTCATTAATTAAAAAAACAAATCATTTTTGTAAAATTTGATCTAATAAGTAAATAATAGGATTTTTCCATTTCATTATAACGAAGACCTCAATACTTGCTAAGGATGTTTTCCCGTTATCATCATAAGCTTTTACTGTGATTGTTTTTTTACCAATAGCAAATTGATGCCAGATCCATTCATATGGGGGCGCGGTAACAGTTTTTGTTAATTTTTCATTTATGTAAAACTCAACTTTTGCTATTCCAGAATCATCTGAAATATTTGCTGCAATTGTTGTTCGTCCTAGTAAAATTGTATTACTGTATATCGATTTCCGAATCGGTTTTCCTAGTAAATGATGATAATTAACCTTTGGATTTGTGATTCCAACTTCAGGGGGAATGTTTCCATCCTCTACAACTACTGTTGCAGAAACGGCATCAACATAATAAGCATCAAAGGGATTTTTGTCTGGTGGATTGGAATAACTGGTTTGTTTTTGTGAGTTAAATAAAGCCGCAAAAATTACTAAGTTTTCAGGATCTAACTTATCAATTAAAATATCCTTTGTCATTTGAATTTGTTCATTAGGTTTTATTTCTACTTTATCATCTACAATAAATTCAATAAAGAGAAATCTTTCTGGGGTGTTACTCTCACCTGAGGTTGATATCATATCAGTTAGATAAACTCTAATTCGACCTGAATAGGTTGTATTATCATGATTTTTTATTTGAACTGTTGTTGTCAATTTATTTGTTTCCTTGTTTAGATCCGTTTTTAGATTTATAGAAATATTTGACTTTTCTCTAGCTAATGCTTCATTAATTGCTTTTTCTAAATCTGATTTCTGAACCTTGCTTCCTATTAGAACACGGTAGCCACCATCAACATAAATTGTAGGATATCCCAGTATATTATATTGGTTGATACGTTGTATTGCCTTTGGATCAGTATTAGATAAACTCACATAGTAGAAAGGGTATTCTTCTGATTTAAATATCTCATCAAGTATGCTTGAGACCTTTGGGCATTCCGAACAAACGACTTTTGTTGCAACTTCAAAAAATGCATGTGGAATAGTTGAATTATTCCGAAATAGTTTGTTATTGCTTTCATTTTGTTTTTTATTTTCAGAATTTGAAATTACTGTTATTGTATAGTATGAACTCCCATCAACTGATGGATTTCCAATAGGGCCATTCCCTGCAGCATCATCAACAATTACGTAATAATACCAGTTCTCTATAATACCCGATGGGATTGATATACTTGCGTTTCCAGATAAAATTGACGTGGAGCTCCATCTAATGGCAGTTGCAGGTTTATAATACAATTCTGCAGAAGTAACTCCATAATTATCAGATGTTTTTATAGTAATTGTTGCTGATTCTCCTGCTTTACGAGTTAAACTACCACTTATTTCATCAATGGATGGCGCTGAAATGTCCTTTGCTTGAATTGTATTATTACCTTTGAATAAAAAAATTATAATGCCTGAAAATATAAGAATTGTTATAATAAAAATTGTAATTAATTTCGATTTAATATTCATAACAATGTATTATCCTATCCATTTATTTAAACTTAACGACTGTTAATTTTTTTAATTATTTGGTAAAAAATACAATATATATGAGCAAATCATACAGATTAGTTCAAATGGTAATAATGATAGTTATAATCATTTTTACATTTTGTTACATA
>JBFEOQ010000075.1:0-6038 GCA_041550515.1 Thermoplasmatota archaeon
AAATATTTATAATAAAACATTATTCAGCTCATCTTATTATATATTATAATCTTGTTGATATGACTAGTTAATTTATATGAGGTGTATAAGTTATTTAGGTGTAATTATGAAATCAAGACTATTTTTTCAAAAATTATTAATTGGTTTATTAATTTTGATTCTTTCATCAAATTTATTATTAGGAAAAGATGAAATTAATTATCCTAATTCTTTAACAATAGACAGATATTTATTAGACATTTTTCAACAGTCTGATTTAAAAACTTTTAAAATTAATCAGTATTTTTATATCAATAATACCGGTAATTCATCGTTTAATGATACTTTTTACTTATGGTTACCTAAGAATAGTAAAATTATATCAGATTGTTGTGGTGGTAGTCCTAATATGGCTTGTAGATTTGATGCAAATGATGAAATGTGGTGTTTTTATTTTAATGAAACAGGTGATGAAAACTTATATATTGGCTATCCAATTGCAAATGGAAGTAAACTATCTTATTATGGGCAGAAAGAATCATTTTTAATTACAATTTTTTCGTCTACTAATAATTCTCTTGGTGTTGATACTCTTCAATTAAATGCGACTATGGGTAGTTCGAATATCCTTCGTGAAAAAGAAGTTTTTGAAGGAAAAGGTATTCATATTACATCAGATAATAAAGTCATTGGTATGATTCCATGGATGGTACCTTATAGATCTTTTAATATAACAACATTTGAACAAATACATATTTTTAATAATGGCTCAGATAATGAAATCATCGAAATAAGTATATCAAATCTTCCAAATGATTGGAAAGTTGAAATATGGAATACAACTTCTAAAATAAATAATGTTTCACTTTCACCAAAGGAATATAAAAATTTAACACTTGTTATTAAAGCTCCTTCATATCTCGCTGAGATTCTAGTTGAATCTGAAATAGAGGTTGATAAAGATGAAAATAAAAATCAATGGTTATTTAAAAATAAATATCTCTATGAGACAAAACTAGTATATTATCAAATATTTTCAACGACTCCTGAAGGATTAAACATAAGTAGTGATTTGATTTCGGCACATGATGATGCTTATTGGTATGATGAATATAATAGGTATTGGTTTCTTGCCTCAGCTGAGGATATCAAACCAAATAACGAATCAATAATATCTTTAAGTTTAAAAGCTGATCTACCAGTTAATAACTCCCCAGAAAAAGTTGATTCCCTATATGTTTTATTATTAGTTTTAATAATTTTTACAAGCATTGTTGTTTTATTGTTAAAAAAATTAAATTTTTTTAATAAAAAAGATATGAAACAGAATTTAAAAACTACTCGAAAAAAAGGTAAAATAAAGTTAGATGATAATGATAATTCAAAAGAAAAAATATCGAAGATAAAAGAGTTAGAAAATCGTAAAAAAATTATTATATCTGCAATAAAACGAGTCGAAAATGAATATAATAATGGTATCATAAATAAAAAAGATTTCGAACATTTAAAAGATACATATAAAAAACAAGCTATTAAGATTCTAAAAGAAATTGATAAATTTAAAGATTAGATTAAAAAATAAAAATATTGAGAATCTTAACCTTAGTTTTTTATCGAAAAATATCATAGATTTTATTTGTAAATTTTTTTTTAAAATTATATTATTAATTAATAGACTTAGAATCTTTTAAAAAATAATTACTAAAAGAAAAGAACGAAGTTTTTATTATTTAAATTTTCCTTCTCTTATAGATAATAAAAACTATACCTAGTGTAATGATAAATGCTATAAACTCAAAACCTGGTTGTTCGGATGGTAAAGGTGCTGAATTAACTGCACTAATTACGTCAAGAGCTTTGGTATTTGCATCCAACATTAATGTGTTTGCATAATCTGGATTGTGTGTACCATTACTACCATCTGCTGTTGCGAGACCAAAGTTCCATAATGCTTCAAAATATGTATCATTCATATTGTTTGTCCAGATACCTTTTTCCTCTGCATAGATTTTTTTATTTTTCATCTCTTCAATATTTGGATTAACTGAAGAAAAAGTAGAGGCAAAATCTGTATGTATTTTATCTATCTCAGCTTGAGCAGTTGAAACATCATATTCTGGAAGTGCAGTAACTCCATCATGGCATACGACACATGCTTCTGGTGTAGGGGTCCAAGAATGTCCCTGATTGAATTCACTTATGTTTGTGCCACGGGGTGAATTATAGTGATGGCATTCAACACAATTAACGTCAGCCATATATGTCATATCATTTACATCAACACCAGCATCTCCTGTACGCATCTCTAACTGAGGATGATGCACCTCTTCACTTCCTAATGAAGACGTAGAATAGTGACACATTTCACATATCTCATCTTCAGAAACTCTTAACTGATAATCATTTGTATTTGTTGTTTCTGGATGCGGATCATGGCATGTTCCACATTTAATTGACCATGTAACATCTTCTGGTAATTCTGTTAATGGGTTGCCTTCTGCTCTTGCAATAAAACCTTCTGTGCTCCTACAACTCATACAGGCTACTGTTTGGGCATACTCAGGTGCTTCGTTAGAATGAGCGGATTCTGACCAACCTTGAATTGATTCATTACCATATTGACGTGACCCGCCATGACAACCAGCATCATTAGTACCACCACAACTACCCGCATATTGATCAACAATCTGATTGATATTAGATACTCTATCACTACTTGAAGATATATGCTCACTTCCAGGTCCATGGCAGTCCTCACATCCAATTCCTAATAGGTTTATATTATGATCAGAATCCCATGATTGATCAGGGTCAAAACCACCATGGTCAATATCATTATAACCTACAGTATGACAAGGTAACATAGAATCTCCACAGCGAGTTAATTTATTAGTTGGAACACCATTATATAACCATTCAGAATCGTCAAAAAAATAAATTCCGTGAGGAGTATTATCCCATTGATTAAATTGAGCATTATGACATAAACCACATTGTTCGCTTCCGGTATATGTCGCATTTGATTGGTCTGCAGAAACTGAATATAACGATATTAAAAAAATAGTTATTAAAATTGTTAACATTAGACTTAAATATAAATACATTTTTTTCATTTTACTTACCTTCATTTTTTTTCTTAGTTCGTCTTTATCAGATGAATACTGGAATCTGAATCTGTAGCAAATTAATCCAGAAATAGTATATATAGTTTTTTAATTTTTAGATAGAGAAAAATTTTATAAACTATTTTTTTTATCAAAATTCATATCATTATATTCTTACAAACATACAAATCAATGAAAATTTTTAATAATTATAACTAATTGGTAAAAAAAAATTTGATTATAATAAACTATCAAACTTATACTTATTATTGTAAAAATCAACAATTATAAATATAATATATAATATCCCAAGTTTAGGGGAATAAACTTGAAAAAGGAACATATGTATTATGGAGGTTTAACATTAATTATAGTGATATTATTAATTGTAATATTATCATTTCTTTTCCTATCTTATATGGGAAATGAAAACGCAAAAAACACCAATAACAATTATTTTGCAACAGCTATTCAACCTGAGTCTTGTATGACTTGTCATAAAAATGCTGGAGATGAACACCAGGATTCATATGATGAGTTATATCAGGATGATGTTATTGAAGTTTCAAATTTAGATTATTCATTTAGTTCAGGTAACCATATGGTAACTTTTACTACAACAAAAGATGGGATACCCATTAACGCTGATGATGTAGACTCGCTTGGGATTTATTTTGTACCATATACTGATTCCAGTTTCGAAGCTGAGGGGAGACAAAGTATGAAAGGAACCTTAACTTATGATGGAAATGGTGGATTAACTAGTATAATTTCAGCCTCAGAAACCAGCTATACAAACAGTTTAGATAACTTAGATGGTCTTATTGTGGTTTATGGTAGAGATGACGTTGTTGGACGTTTACCAGCTCGGATACGTCAAACCAAATACCCATTCGCTGCAATATTAGAAACAGGAGATGGAGTTAATTATTTATCTCCAGCAAATAATGCAGGATGTGAAAAATGCCATACGATTCCCTACTTGAAACATGGGTATATATATGGCCAGGTCAATCATGATCCTTCAACTGATTTTTATACATGTAAAGCTTGTCATCTGGATAATGGTGAAGGCGGACATTTTATTTGGCAACTTTTAGTTGATGATCCCCAATTAATCATTGAATTAGAAGAACAATACGGAGAAGATTGGGAAGAGTCGGGGGATGAAAAACTTACCCAATATGCGTATAAAACAAGTCTTATGAATGATGTACATATGTCCCATGCAATGGAATTTCCATACCCTCAGTCTATGTCAAACTGTGTAACATGCCACGAAGAAAAGCTTGACATCATATTAACTGATGATAATTTTAATGTAGAAACCTGCAAGAGTTGTCATCCTGTTACTGGTTCTGAAGAATATGAAACTTCAGAATTTGCACTTGAAACTATACTGTCCTCTCCAATTCATGACAATATGGATTTGGAGACAACAGATTGTATTAGCTGCCATGAGGATGGAGGTGTCGCTCCAACATTTAGTGAAATCCACACGGGATATGACAAGATAATCTATACTTCTGATGGTATTAAATATTCTGAAGCTGTTGCAGTTACAATTGATAGTGCATCTTTTATTAATAACCAACTTACAATAGAATTCAGTGCAACTGAATTAAAAAATATTGAAGATGTTGATATAAAAGATATCGAACCCACTGTGATGGTAGGTCTCTATGGCTATGATTCAAAAGATTATATAATCGGTTCGCATGAGAGACTTTTTGATGATAATAACGATGGTGAAATCAGTCGAGCTAGCGGAGATTCAAGAGCTCTCGAATCAGTTGTTGGTGAAGAACATCCTCGTATTAAGACAGTGTTGAATGACAATGGTAACTGGAAAGTTATTGCAGATCTTTCTGCATGGTCTGATTTAATTGATGATAACACAGTTAAGAGAGTTGAAATTGGTATTATGCCTTCGTTATTTAATAATAATGATATTGAAGTTGCCCTAAATGCACCTTCAAGAACCTTTGACATTATATCAAATGAATTTGATGATGAATTCTACAGTCCAATCGTAAAGGTTGAGGATGGCTGTAATAACTGCCATGAAGCTCTTTCAACTACTTTCCATTCACCAGATAGAAGTGGAAATATAGTTATTTGTAGAATGTGTCATATTACAAAGAGTGGAGGTTCTCATCTAGAAATGCAGTCGAGATCCATAGATTCATATGCCCACGCTATCCATTCATTCCAACCATTTGATATAGGTGATATCAATTTCATAGATCCAGTAGAAGAGTTACATTATGAACATCACATAGAATTCCCCTATCCAACTCATGGAATTACAGATTGTGAATCCTGTCACATTGAAGGAACTTATAACGTCCCTGATCAAACAAAATCGCTACCTGGTTATCTTTCAGCCAGTGATACTCTTAATGGACTTGATAGAGAAATCGGAAATATACCATCTTATATAACCGGCCCAGCCTCAAGAGCTTGCGGTTCTTGTCACAGAACCGAAATGATAAACGAAGATGAAGCGGTCGAATTAATATCGTTCAATCAACATACTAAACAAGGCGGATACCTTGTTGAGGCAGGAGACGATGTACAGGGTGATTTCTTTAAAGTATTAGATGACTTAATAAGATTCTTTAATTAAGTAAAGAAATCAAAATGTAATTTCCTCATATCAATTCTAATTAAATCTAAAGAGTCCATTAATTTACCTCTAATAATTTTATATTTTATTATAAAAAAAATTAATTATTTACAAAATTATTTTTATATCAAATAATGTATTTGATAGTTTTGTCAATTAGAAATATTAATTTTATTCTATAGTTGTTTTTGATAAAATTAACAAAAATGTAATTTAATTATGATTATTAGAATAAAAAATTTTAAATTTATTTTTATTAAATAATATTAAAGTATTAAATCCTGTAAATGTTGAGTATGATACATTAAGAAGTTGGGTAATTCCAA
>JBFEOQ010000076.1:0-5797 GCA_041550515.1 Thermoplasmatota archaeon
AAAAATAAATTTATGATATACAATTACTATAAATCTGATAGGTGGAAGTTAATAATATGGTCGAGTGGAATGCATTACCATGGAATACTATTATACTTATAATTGGGATTTCTATCCTCTTTACAACTATTTTAACTCTTATATATATCAAGAGGCGAAGATATGAAGAAATCGGAATTGTATTAGGGTTATTTTTATTAATTCTAAGTATTATTTCAATCTTCTATTTAATACCTAATGAAATAGTTGATAAAGCTATGTTACCTGAAGATTACACATGGGACGATATTGGAAATGTTTATTATTGGGAGCGAAACTCTGTTTTTTCACCTTCTAAAGGGTATTATGAAATGCCTTATCAGATCACTGGATTATTCTCAAAACGTCAACCTATTGAAAAGGATTTTAAAGGCAGACAAGTAATTCAAGCGACATATTACGATAATGAAAAAAAAGAGATGATAATCCACGATGCCCTTTATGATGAAAACAACGAAATATTTCGTGTAATTAACAATAGGGAACCAATTAGTGAATGGTATCGAATTGATTCTCGTCTCTCAAGCTTGGAATATGTTAATTTCGATACTGGACGCATGGGGATACCAACAAATAATAACCTACTAAATTGTAAAGTTGGATGGATGGAATCAAATGGACAGGAAAATGGAACAGAAAATCTTGTTCTTGTTAGGGATATGCATAAGATTGATGAAGGTTTTATTGAAGGAATCGAAGTTCAAGTATGGCAATCAGAGATTTATAACTTACCAATAGTTTGGCATGAGGAAACTTATATCTGTGATGAAACATTACGACTTACTGTAAACCAAAAAACTGGGTACATCCTTCATATCTATCGACATCTTGTTATCTCCGCACGTTTATCACAATTAATTGATATATATTCTCCTGAAATTCTGAAGTATCGATCAGTGAATCGTTATTTGGAATCATCTGATCCAATTGGTGAAGCAGCTTTACTTATATATGAAACATCAGATGATTCACTTGCCAAACACATTGATTCAGTAAAGGCTTTGTATGACAATATTACATATTTACCTATTTTGATTTGCTTTCCAATATTTATTATAGGTATTTTGCTTTTATGGAGATATGGTGGTCGAAGCAATTATTGGAAACGACACAAAGCATTTGATGATGACTTCGTCTCATTGCGATCACCACCCCCCTCACGTAGATTAAGAGTGCTAAGAAAAATAATGATTATCATCATCGCTGGAGCAGTAATTGTTGCTTCTTTTGTATCTATTATTACAATGTCTAATTACCTTGGAGAAGATATATCTCCCAAAGGAGATGACTATCAAAAGTTATTTGAGGAAGATTTGCCAACACCGCCTGGAAGTAACAGAGGTATTGATTTAGGAAGACACGTACTTGAACCTACTGATGAAGGTGCTCATAAACTGAGTCGTCGAGAATGGTGGTATTTCAATGTGTTTTTTAATGAACCTGGAAGTGATCTTGCCGACTGGTCAATGATTATCAGCTTTAATAAAATGGCTTTTAATGATATTCGATATTTGAAACGTGATAACTTATTTGTGATTTTATATGATAATGCTAGTGGTTATAATGATTTTAGTACACTAGATCAACAAAGGGGCGTTCTTCAGGCTGATACACCTGGCGTTGATGTAACGTTTGATAATAGTTGGGCAAAGGGTGAATATCCAAACTGGCAAGTCTATACTAAAAATGCAGAAAGTGGTTTCATCGCGGACCTTGATTTTACAGCTGATTTTTTACCAGTATGGGTTTTAGGTAGAAGCTCGAATTTGCCAATTGCGAAAAATTGGGCTGGTGATTATTATATACCACGTTGTAGGGTTACGGGAAATATTACTTATAATGGAAATACGTACAAAGTTTCTGGAACGGGATACCATGATCATGTATGGGAAACAATGACTCGTCGTATCATTACACGTGGTTGGGAATGGGTAAATATTCATTTTGATAATGGATGGGAGATATACCTGTCAAAATTTATTCTTCGAACACCATTCGATCGGTATTTAGCTGCATTAATTCTATCCCCGGATAATAGAAACATGGTTGAATTCAATAAATTTTCAATAGAATATGTAGAGACTAAGACTCCTGAAGAATTACCATTAATGAATTATCCTTTGAAAATTCGAGTTGAGGGAACTCAAGAGGATATGGTATTGAAGTTAGATATTCAACTTTATAATACATGCGAAATTGTTTGGAAGATAGCTCGTACAGGAATGTTTGAAGGCCCTTGTTCCGTTTCTGGCACGTTTTCCTGGTCGGATAACTCTGTAGAGTTAAATGGATATGGAATGTTTGAAGCCACAATTGTGAAATACTTGTTAGAGCGGCCAAGGTTATTAATAAAATAACGGATTCCAACGATAATAAATAACTGATAATATTGTACAAAATTGTATAACCTATGGAATTTAGATTTATGGGAGATTAAATAATTATCTTTTATAATTGCTATTTTCACCAAGATTAGGGAATAATAATCGGTAACCACATAACAAATAATTGATAAGATATTGTTCTTGATGTAGGATCAGTTGGTTTGACCATTATCTTGTAAAACCGAGTGCAATAAATGAAGGATTTAACAAGCGGTTGAACCTGAAAATTATCCAGCAACAGGCACAGCATAAGAATATTGAAACGACATTACGGTACTATCATTTAATCGATCACATGGTCAGGGAACATTTCAACTCAGTTCAACGAAAACAAATAAAAACCTGTCGGAAAAAGACAAGGCAAAGGTATGGTTCAACAGGTTACTGGCCAAAGAAATCAACCTTAAAACATAGAAAACAGGAAATGATTTCATGTTGCCAAAAAAACCAAAAGCTAGAGGTGAAATAGGGTATGTCTAAGCCAGAAATCTTGTTATAATCGGTTAAAAACGAACTAAGTCCAGTATTTACTGGTAAAATTGTAATGATTTTTATAGTTAGTTCATATGATGATAAAAATAGTATTTATTGTGAGCACTGATATTAATGAATATTTCTCAAATTCAACCAATAGTAAACGAACCGGTTCTTTTTTTAAAAAATAAAAAAATATTAGTAATAGCAGATTTACATATAGGTATAGATAGTGAACTAATAAACTATGGAATATTCCAAACAGATCATACTCAAAAAATGATAAAACACTTCCTTTCTATTTGTGAAAAACATAAGCCAAATAATATAATTTTATTAGGAGATATAAAACATAATATTCCAAATACATCTTATCGGGAAAGAAAGGATATCGAAAAATTTTTTGAGCAAATAAAAAATATTGCATCTATTCACATAGTTCCGGGTAATCATGATGGTTTTATAGAAAAAATTGCGCATCCTGACATTAAAATATATAGCTCCAAGGGTTTTATTATAGAAAATGTAGGTTTTATTCATGGGCATAGATGGCCATCTGATGATATTATGAATTGTAAGCAAATAATTATGGCTCACACCCATCCTTGTATTTTATTTAAAGATAGATTGAATCATAGAACATATGAGCCATGTTGGATAAAAAGTAAATGTATAAAAGAAAAATTAAAAGAAAAATACGCAGATTCAAAAAATCCTTCTCTTCTAATAATACCTGCATTTAATAAATTATGTGGTGGTATTCCTATTAATGAAGATAAGGTAATTGGTCCACTTGGTAAAATAATTGATTTAAAGATTGCAGATATTTTTCTTCTAGATGGAACAAATGTTGGTCGATTAGAAAAATTTAAAAAAAATCAAGTTAAGCTTAAATAATAAACCCTTATTTAGGGAGGTTATAAAATAATTAGATTAAAAATGTGATATATATGGAGCTAAACTTTTCAGAAAATGTTAAACAACTAATAACAGCATTTATACTTATGATTATACCATTAATATTGATACTTATAGGTATAATATTACCAATCGTAAATGCTTATTATTTTATTGGAGCTGTAACTTGGTTTGGTGTTGGCTTAATATTGTTTAGTGCATTATATTAGTAATATATAAAATAAAACAAGAGGATAAAAAAAGTTAAAAATAATTGACTACTTAGAATAAAAAAAATTTATTGTAATGACATCAGTTTTTATACAGTTAGATAAAAAAATACAAGAATACTTGATTTCAAAAAAAATAAATAATCCTACAGAGTCACAAACTAGATCCATACCTTTTATAATAAAAGGTGAAAATGTTTTACTTATAGCACCAACTGGTCTAGGTAAAACAGAATCAGCATTATTACCTATTTTTAATAATTTTTTAAACCAAAAAATCAATCAAGATAAGCATATAAAAGGAATTTCAATAGTTTATATTACTCCATTAAGAGCTTTAAATCGAGATATGTTAAAAAGAACAATCGAACTGGGAAAACATCTTGGAATAACAATATCGGTAAGACATGGTGACACATCTCAAAATGAACGTGCCAAACAATCTAGAAATCCACCAGACATGTTAATCACAACACCTGAAACATTACAAATTCTTTTTACAGGAAAAAGATTAAGAAAGCATTTACAAAAAGTCAGATGGGTTGTAATAGATGAAATACATGAATTAGCTGATGATGAACGCGGTTCACAACTTTCCGTTGGTCTTGAACGGTTATTTGAAATAACAAAAGAAATGAATCATAGTTTTCAAAGAATAGGGCTTTCTGCAACGGTTGGCTCTCCAGATGAGTTTGCAAAGTTTTTAGCTGGATTTGAAAAAAGAAAACAAAGACCTATAAAAATTGTAGAAGTTGATATAACAAAACTTATTAAATTGAAAGTTGAAATCCCAAAAATTCAAAAAACGGATTATTCTCAAGCAAAAAAACTTTATATTGAACCTTTCTCTTTTGCATCACTTAGACGATGTAAGGAGTTAGTTGATAAACACATATCGACTCTTTTTTTTATAAATACACGAGATGGAGCAGAGATACTTGCATCACGTTTTAATATATGGTTAAAAAATTACCCAATAGGTATACACCATGGATCCCTTTCAAAACTTGCAAGAATAGAAGCAGAAGATAATTTTAAAAATGGAAAATTAAAATCACTAATTTGTACTTCTTCACTGGAACTAGGAATTGATATTGGGGACACAGATTTTGTAATACAATATAGTTCACCAAGAGAAGTAAAAAGAATACTCCAAAGAGTTGGACGATCAGGTCATAGTATTGGAAAAACATCAAAGGGTGTGATTATTGCAACAACACCTGAAGATTTATCTGAGAGTATTATAATAACAAGAAAAGCATTAAATGGAGAAATTGAAAAAACTCTTGTTAGGAAAAATTCACTATCTGTATTATGTAATCAAATTATATCAATTGCTTTAGAGTATGGTAAAATCAAAACAGAAAAGATATATGAGATAATTACAAGATCATATCCATTTAATGAACTAAAATATGATTTTTTTAAAAAAATTGTTGAACAGTTAAAAATCCAGAGAAATATATGGATCGATAACCAAGGTTTCATAGTAAAAAAAGCAAATTCTAGACATTATTTTTTAGATAATATCTCAATGATACCAGATGAAAAAAGTTATAAGGTCGTTGATATAAGTACAAGAAAACCAATTGGTAAACTTGATGAAAGCTTTGTTTTAAATAATGTCTTTGAAGGAGAAAAATTTATATTAAGTGGTAGAACCTGGAATATTGTAAAAATTGAAGAAAATGATGAAATACTTGTTTCGCAATCAGATGATATAGGAAATGTTCCATCGTGGAGTGGGGAGGATATACCTGTTCCTTTTGAAGT
>JBFEOQ010000077.1:0-5751 GCA_041550515.1 Thermoplasmatota archaeon
AAAAAAACAGCTTTTATACTTTTTTAATGTTTACTGCTTTAACACCTTTATCTGTTTCTTCAGTTTCAAATTCAATTTTATCGCCTTCATTTAAGAAGACACCAGCAGGTACGGCTGATCTATGTACAAATATATCTTTTCCATCGTCACTTTCAACAAAGCCGAAACCTTTTCTTGCATTATACCATTTTATTTTTCCATTCATTTATTTTTTTCCTCCTTAAATATTACCGGAGTTTTTATTTTTAAATCAGGTAGATTATAACTTGTTTTATATATGTTTCTATGTCTTTCTTGTTAATATATGGGTTTTAAATAGGGTTTTTTTATTTGGTTGAATAAATGGATATCCAACTTGCTAGTGAAATAATCTGGATAATCGTTCTTGCAGTATACACAGTTGTAGTTATTTTTGTTACAAAAAAAATTTATGATTATTTTGTTAATAAAAAACATATAAAAAAAAATATTGTCATTTATTATAATCGTAAACTTATTCATATTTTTGCTGGTGGTTTAGTAGTTCTTGCTGTTCCTTTTTTGTTTTCAAAACCATATTTTCCTTTACTTGCTAGTATTTTAGTAACAATAATTATGTTTATTTTTCATAAATCAGATCATATCTTATATTGGTTTCAAACTGATAAAAATATTAGTGATGTTAGCTTCTGTTTAATGTGGGGAATTGCAATTTTTATTTTATGGCAGATTTTTGATAACCCCTGGATTGCAGTAATGCCCCCTGCTTTCATTGCATTTGGTGATGGTATAACAGGTATTGTTCGTAACTTTGGTTTTAAGGAACGCAATAAGCATCCAATAGGTAATATATATATGGCTTTTATTTGCATACCAATTGGATATTATTTCGGGAGTCTTTCAAATATACCTAATATGGCTATATGGGGAATCACAGCAGCAATAGTAGCAACTTTATTTGAAAGACATGAAATTGGACCTATTGATGATAATATTTTTATTACAATAAGTTCAACAATTGTTTTATTTTTTGGAGCATTTATAAGTTCTACATAGTTTCATAGAAAGGCTTTTATGTTTGTTTTTTTACTACCCTTCCTTATGAAAAGTATTGTGAATATTAAAAAAAAGGTAAAAGAATGTAATATTAATTGGATTCAACTTCATTTCACTGATATTATTGGAAGACTTCGTGTGCTTCATCTTCCTGTATCAACTTTTTTTGAAAGTGTAGTTGATAATGGTATAGGTTTTGATGGATCTTGTGTTGGTTTTGCTAATATTGAAAAATCTGATATGATTGTAAAACCTGTTATTGATAGTTTTTTTATTTTACCTCATGAACAAGGTGAAGCTCGTTTTATCGGTGAAATTTTTGATAGTTCAAGTAAACCATTTATTGCAGATCCTCGTAGTATTTTAAAAAAAGCAGTATCCTTTGCAAAAAACCAAGGTTTTGATAATGTTACGTTTTCACCTGAGTTAGAATTTTATTTAGTAAAAGAACATGGTGATGAAAAACCGAAAATTGTTGAGCAGCAAGGGTATTGTGCACCTCCTTCTTTAGATGACTGTAAATCTTTTCGTAGGACTATATCTGAGCATCTGCAAAACTGCGGTTATCCTTTGAAATATCATCATCATGAAATTGGTTTGTATCAGCATGAAGTAGAAATCAAAGAATTACCTGCGCTTGATGCGGCTGATTATTGTATTTTTTTCAAATATTTAGCTCGGGAGGTAGCAAAATTATTTGATATATTAGTTACTTTTATGCCTAAACCATTTTCAAATGATGCAGGATCAGGTTTACATTCTCATATACGTTTTTATAAACAAGGTAAAAACATGTTTCAAGATAATTCAGATGAATATCGCTTAAGTCAAACTGCGAGATATTTTATAGGTGGAATTTTAGAACATGCACGTGGAATGGCAGCTATTGCAAATCCTACTCTTAATTCTTATAAACGTTTAATTCCGAATTTTGAAGCTCCTGTTTATATTGCTTGGGCTCAATATAATCGAAGTAGTCTTGTACGTATACCTGCCAGGAAAAATGTTGATATAGAAGTTCGTAATCCAGATGCAGCATCTAATCCATATTTGTTATATTCAGCAATTATTCATGCTGGTATTGATGGTATTAAGAAAAAAATTGAGTATGAACCAATTCCTGAGAATATTTATAAAATAAGTGAAAAAATCTCTGATTTAAAAATAAAGAAACTTCCAACTAATCTTAATGAAGCACTAGAAGAACTTGAGTCAGATGATGTAATAAAAAAAGCAATAGGTAAAGAAACAGTTGATATATTTATTAAATATAAACAAAAGGAATGGCAGCAATATATAGGTGAAACTACAGATCTGGAATATAAACTATATTTCCATTGTTAAAAGAGTCATTGATAAAAAAATAAATAAATTATAAAATTTAAACAATCTATTGTTTACAGTGAAATAGTTTATTTTTTTCTAAATATTTTTGATGATATTCCTCAGCAGAAAAAAATTCTTTAGCTGGAGTTATTTCTGTAACGATTTCTTTGTTATATTTTTCTAATTGTTTTTGTTTTGATTTTTCTGCTATCTGTTTCTGTTCTTCAGAGTGATAAAATATTACTGAACGATATTGTGTACCAATATCAGGTCCTTGTCTGTTAAGCTGTGTTGGATCATGTGTACTCCAAAAAACCTCTAAAAGTTTATCATATGATACAACTGAGGGATTATATTTTATTTGAACTACTTCAGCATGTCCTGTTTCATCTGTACATACTTGTTCATATGTAGGATTTTTTGTTTTTCCACCCATATAACCTACTCTTGTTGAGTTTATACCTTTTATTTTTTGAAAAGAAGCTTCTACACCCCAGAAACATCCTGCTCCAAATGTTGCTTTTTCCATATTTTTATTCACCCTTTTAGTAAAATATTTTTTTTAATAACTTTAAAATTTTCAAAATGATCAACTAATAGATATTTTTCTACTTTTAAATTAATTAAAACGGTATCAGGCAAGTTAATAAAATCTGCTAAATAAGTATGTTTTTTTAAAAATAAATTTTTATATAAATCTAAATTATGTTTTAATTCATCAGCGATACCAACAACAGTAACTACTACTGCTTTTTTAATATCATCTGGTTTATTTCCTCGATTATCTATTAAAATACTAATCTTTGAATTTTTAATTATATTATCATATTTTTTAGTATTTTTCGATGTAGCAAAAATAATTTGTTTTAAATCCTTAGTATTAATAAAAGCAATAAGATTTTGATAGGGTTCTATTTCCCCTTGGGTTGCTAGTACAGCAAACCTCTGACTTTGTAATAAAGATTCTAATTTTTCAAGTTCTAATTTTTTATTCATTATATCCTATCCCTTTTTTGTTTTTTCATTTTTACTAGTTGTTCTTGTGAATAAAACTTAGTTTTACAATTTGGGCAGACAATCGGTGTTTCATCTGAACTCCTAACCCATCTATGACCGCAAAAATAACAATTTTCTTTTTTTATTTTTAAACACCTTTTTTATTATATTTTATAGTAATAATCTCAAATAAATTATACTAACATCATTTTAATTAAATTGTTACAGGACTAAAAATTAGTATAAAAATCTTTTTTATTAAATGTTTTATTATTTAACTAATAGACCATTTTATAACGTTTTTAATAAATTTTCCCATGTTTTTTTAATCCAAAAGTTATTAAACTTAATATAAATGATAATTTATTATTAAAAAAATATTTCTTTAGAGTTGATGCTCAAATGTATGAAAAACAAATTTTGGAAAAATGGCTGAATCAAATAAAAACCGATCAGTTAAACCCTGAGTTTGTTGGAGCAGGATTAAATAAAGAACAAGCAATAAAAAAACTTCAAAATCAGCTAAACAAATTATCTCATAATAAACCAATAGAAGAACAAAAATAAATAACGATCATTATCAAGTCTATGTCAATGGTTAAGTGAAAAAAATAATGTACAGTAAAAAGAAAATAATTGAAAGATTAAACAATATATATTCAAAAATCCCTGATTTTGAATGCCAACATTGTCATGAATGCGAAGGTCCTATAATATGGTTTAAACCAGAGGAAATAAACATTAGGGAATATCTACTTAAAAATAATTTACAATATATTATTTGGTCAACAGAGGAATTTCAAAAACATAACATGAAATGTCCTTATCTTAAAAATAAACGATGTAGGATATATCCTGTAAGACCTCTTGTATGTAGACTGCAAGGAAATATATCTGATCTTCCATGTAAATTTAATAAAAACAATCTAATCTCAAATGAAAAATTTCAAGAAATTAAAAATGAATTTAATAATCTATTAAAAGATATAGATGGAGTTAATATTTGTTATAGTACACGTAAACATAATCTTTAGATATTAGATAGCAAGCTTTTTTATTTTTATTTTTCTTTACAGAAGTTACTTTCCTGGTGAAAAAAATGACTAACAAAGAAGCTTATCGAGCAATAATCGATAAGATACTTTCAGGTGAAATACCAGAGAATAAAGATTTAACCAAGGTTAAACTCTGGGCATGTAAAAAATTTTTGTTAAAGAAATTTCCACGTAATTCACAGATACTTGCTGTAGCAACAGATCAGGAGAAAAAGAAACTTATAAAAATACTTAGAATTAAACCTATTCGTTCAGTTTCAGGGGTTTATATTATTACCGTTATGCCTAAGCCTTTTCCTTGTCCTAAAGATGAACCTTGTATCTATTGTCCTGGTGGCCCAGATGTAGGTACACCACAGAGCTATACTGGTAACGAACCTGCTGGCCGAAGAGCAATGGAACATAATTTTGATCCTTATAAACAGGTTAAGAGTAGAATAGATCAATTTAGAATCATGGGTCATGATGTTGATAAAGTTGAATTAATAATTTTTGGTGGGACTATCACTTCTTATCCAAAGGATTATCTTGAATGGTTTGTAACACAATGTCTTAATGCAATGTCTGATTCTAAAGCTAAAAACATAAATGATGCACAAACTGCTGCTGAAAACGCAGTTATTAGTAATAGTGATATCACTATTGAGACACGTCCGGATTATTGTAAGAAATCTCATATAGATTTAATGTTAAACCTTGGAGTTACACGTGTAGAACTTGGAGTTCAAACTGTTTATAATGATGTTTATAAGTTTGTAAATCGAGGTCATACCGTTGATGATGTTATCAAATCTACATATATGCTAAAAGATGCAGGTTTTGCTGTAATTTATCATATGATGCCAGGTCTTACAGGTTCTGATTTTAATAGAGATCTAGAAGCATTTAAAACAATTTTTGAAGATAAAAACTTTAAACCAGATGCAATTAAAATTTATCCTACATTAGTTATGCCAAATACAAAACTATATGATTTATGGAAAAAAAATGAATATAAACCTTATTCTCTGCAGGAAACTGTTAAACTTATTTGTGAAATTAAAAAACAAATACCAAAGTGGTTGAGAATACAAAGAATTCAACGAGATATCCCTGTTAATCTAATAGCAGAAGGTGTTAAACGAGGTGATTTAAGAGTTTTAGTTCAGAAACAGCTTAAAAAAGATGGAAATAAATGTAATTGCATTAGATGTCGAGAAGTAGGTCATGTCCAATATAAATCAGATTATAATCCAATTCCTGAAAATATTAAACTTACTATTGATAAATATGATGCTTCTAAAGGTGAAGAAATCTTTCTTTCATTTGAAGATACTAAAAGTGATGTTATAATAGGTCT
>JBFEOQ010000078.1:0-5746 GCA_041550515.1 Thermoplasmatota archaeon
AATTTAAATTTTTCTTAGAAAAAATTTAAATAATATAATTCAAAATAAAAATCAAAAAATAACAATATAATAATATGATTTAATTTTAAATAAGAGATTAATAGGATATTTTTATAACAAAATAATTAAAGTTTTTTTGTTTATGACAATTATTATATATAAATTCAAAATTTACTAGATTATAATAAAAAGATGGGATAGCATCAACTAATATTATTAAAGGCATGATAATGAAAAAGAAAAATAAGATTAATTATAGTTTATCTTTAAAATTAACGATAATTGTTGTATTATTATCAGCTACACTAATTTTTTCTCTTACTTATATAAATATTAGGGAACAAACATTATCACTTGAAAATGTTTATACAGATAAAGCAATTGTAATATCACAAGCACTTGATGCTGCAATTGAGAATCCTAATGATCTAGAAGATCGAGATAAGCTAAAATATTATATTACAAGTATCAATAATTTAAATCCTGATATTTTAGAAATTAATGTTTTTTTATATGAAAATGATAAGTTAATGCTATTTTCATCAACAAATGATAGTACTCTACTTGATCAAGAATCAAATCAATTCAATTATTTTTCATATAATAATAATGCTGTTTTGAATATACCAATGCATGAAAGTAATAAGCATGATTTAATTGTTATTAATCCAATTAACTTATCCGGAGAAATTTATGGTACATATGAGATTTTATTATCAATGACTCAAAGTTATCAGCAGTTTAATGATAGAGCAAATAATCTTATTATGATATCAATAATTGGTGTTTTTCTACTAATTTTTAGTCTTTTATTCCTATTGAGAAAAATTGTTGTAAAACCAATAATAACTTTTATGGATGCATCTAAGATTATTGGAAAAGGTAATCTTGATACTAAAATTAATATTTATTCAAATGATGAAATTGGTCAGCTTTCAAAATCTTTTAATAAAATGACAGAAGATCTAAAGAAATCAAGGGATAAAATTCAGGATTATAATTTAATTTTAGAAGATCTTCTTGATCAAAAAGATGAATTTATTGGACAGTTAGGACATGATTTAAAAAATCCATTACAACCATTAGTTGGATTGTTACCGGTAATTATTCAAAAAGAAAAAGATCCAGAATTAAAGGAACATCTTGAAATCATACATCAAAATGTTGAATATATGAGAAATTTAATTATAAAAACTCTTAAATTAGCTAAATTAAGATCTTCAAATATAAAATTTGATTTAAAAGTAATTAATCTAAAAGATTTAGTAAATACTGTAATAAAGTCCCATAAATTATTATTAAATGAAAAAAATTTAAGTGTTGAGAATAATATAAATTATAGTATTTTTGTAAAAGCTGATAAATTAAGAATTACTGAAGTATTTGCAAATCTATTAACAAATTCAATAAAATACACAAAAGAAAAACGTGGGAAAATTATAATAAATGCATTAAAAGAAAATGAAATAATCACAATATCAATAAAAGATACAGGAATTGGGATGACAAAAGAACAAAAAGAAAAAATTTTTGATGAATTTTTTATGGTAGATAAAACTAAAGATGAAATGTATTCAAGTGGATTAGGGCTTTCTATTACTAAACAAATAATTATTAAACATGGCGGAGAAATATGGGTTGAAAGTGATGGTATCGGTAAAGGTTCAACATTTTTTTTCACATTGAAATCTAATTCTGATTAGGAATTAACTTTATATTTGAATTAATAATATGTTTAATAACGTGAACTATATGGTAAAAAAAATTATGATCGTTGATGATGACCCAAGTATTAGATATACATTGAAAAATGGTTTTGAATTATATGAAGAATATAATGTAACAACAGTTGAAAGTGGTTTTCAATGTCTTGATATGTTACATAATAACCAAATTCCAGATGTAATATTATTAGATGTTATGATGCCTGAGATGAGCGGTTGGGAAACTTTTAATAAAATTAAAGCAAACTCTGCTTGGAAGGATATACCTATAATATTTTTAACAGCTAGAACAGATACAGTAGCAAAACAGGCTGGTGGATTTCTTGCTGAGGATTATATTGAAAAACCTGCAAAAATCCCAGATATAAAAGAGAGAATTGATAAAGTTTTATTTAAAAAATAAATTTTTTACTTGTTTAATCATCCTTATAAATAAATTTTAATTTATATACGATAGTAACAAGTATTATTGATATAAAAGTTATAATTGCAAACCAACCGTAAATTGAAATAGTAGGTCTATCAATTATTAAATCATTTGAACCTTCAACGATTTCAGTACCTACAACAGTATAAATTGATAAACCAGGTGATTCAGCTTCAAAGTATAAAAAAAGTTCATCTTCAAAGAGAAATGAAGTTGGTAAAGGATACCATCCATTATTGAACCTTATAAGAGTAATTGATTCTTTATCAATGTTATTATTTTCAATCCATGTTTTTTCAACTTTAAATTGGAATTTTATATATTCAAATTCTTCCTCATGCATATAAATCTCATTAGTAGTAAGTTTAATATCTAGATATTCATAAACTGTGCTATTCTCCATTGGTTCTTCAAGTATATCAGCTGGTTTATCATCTAATTTTTTTATTGTATAATTTACATTTTCATAATTTCCTGTTGTTTCAAATTCAAATGATTTAATACTTATTTCATCTTTATCTGATTCAACACTTACAGTTACTCCAGTTGCAATATCTCCTAAATCTTTTTTAACAATAATTTCATCAACTTTTTGGATATCGTTATTTTCTATTCCATATAAAACTGCTGAACTATTATTTTTAGATATGTCTTCTTCAGTTTCATTTATCTCATTGTTGCTAGTACTAGATTCAATCTCCTTATCATCGGCATTGACTGTAGTTATTTTAGGGGTGGTGGTTTTTGTGGTAGTTGTTTCTTCCATGTCTGTTTCTGTATCAATGGTACTCGAATCAATAAAATCTGAATCAACATTATTAGTTGTAGTATCTTCTTCATTAGAAACTTGTGTTTCTTTTTGTTGATCATATGATTCTTTTAAGTAATCGACATTCATAGCTAAGCTACTATCATCAGCATTTACTGATACAATAAAGATCATTGAGAAAAAAGTAATTAAGAGTATAATAACACTAAAAAAACTAAGTGATTTCATAGCATATTTGTTAACTAGTGTATATGATTTTTTATTATTTTTAAACCACAACATCCTTCCAACCTCTTTTCATATTATTAACATGATATACTTTCTTAGTGATATTATTTAAAATTTTGCTGTAAATTTGTCAAAAAGGAAAATAGTTGAATACAGGCAATTATCTGAAAATTAAGAGTATCATTTTTTCAAATTATCTTTAAAAAAACCTCTATTGAATTGTCTAACCACCTCCATCAGATTTATTAAACTCTTTAGTAAAAAACAATACTTTAGTAATCATGGATTCAAATTAAGATTTCTATTGGTTAATTTGAACCAATCCATTCTTCTTTTAAATATTGATATGCACCTGTATCAATCGCGTCTCTTATTTCTTTCATCAATTCCAGCATAAAATATACATTATGAAAACTAATAAGATTAAAACCAAGAAGTTCTTCAGTCTTTAGAAGATGATGAAGATAGGCGCGAGAATAATTATTACATACTTTACATTTACAATTAGGATCAAGAGGTGTTTTATCCCTTCTATATTTAATAGATGTTAATTTAATTCTAAACTTATTATTTTTAGTTCCTTCTGGAGGAACTATATGAGAAAAACCACTTCTTGCCATTCTTGTTGGAGAAACACAATCAAATAAATCTATTCCTCGTTCAACTGATTCAAAGATGTCTTCGACAACACCTATGCCCAATAAATGTCGTGTTTTATTTTCAGGAAGATATGGGATGACCCAATCCAAAATATTATGCATATTTTTTTTTGATTTACCAAGAGAGCCTCCTATTGCATAGCTATCAAAGTCTAAAGATACAATATATTCTGCACTTTTTTCTCTAAGATCTTGCCATTGTCCACCTTGAATAATCCCAATTAGTGCTTGATCTGTTTCATGAATTTCTAAACATTTTTTTGCCCATTTATGAGTTCTTTCAAGGCTTTTTGCAGTATACTCTTTATCAGATAAAGGAGACGTACATTCATCCAAAGCAAGAATCATATCTGCTCCAAGTTTTTCTTGTATTCTTATAGATTTTTCAGGGGTTAAAAATTGTCTTGAGTTATCATAAATTGATCTAAATCTAATCCCTTTATCATTTATTTGAGCTATTGATTTACCTTTTGGTTTGTTCTGAGTATATTCTTCTCCAGGAAAGAATATTTTACCAACAGCATGTTCTTTACCAAGTCCTAGGGAAAAAGCCTGAAATCCACCACTATCGGTAATTAGTGGTTTTTTCCAGTTCATAAATTTATTTAAACCACCCATTTCTAAAATAACATCAGTATTTGGTTGTAGCATCAAATGATAAGTATTGCAAATAAGTATTTGGGTTTCTAATTCATTTAAATCTTCTGATGAAAGAGCTTTAACTGTCGCTTTGGTAGCAACAGGAGCTAGTTCAGGAGTTTTTACATTTCCATGTTTTAGTTTTAATAAACCAGTTCTTGCTTTTCCATCTTTAGATTTTACCTTAAATTCTAATAAACCCATTATAAACAGAAAAATATAAGTAAAATAAATATTTTCTTCTTTAAATGATCAACGAGATATTGTGGATTGGATCAATAATTATTTGTTTTTTAATGGTTATTTTAGCTTATAAATTATTTGGAAAAATAGGTTTGTTTATATGGATGGCTATAGGTGTTATTTTAGCAAATATTGCAGTAATGAAAACAGTTAAAATTTTTGGTATGGTTACTGCATTAGGAAATGTTATCTATTCATCTTTATTTTTAACAACAGATATTCTTAATGAGAATTACTCAAAAAAAGAGGCTCAGAAAGCTGTTTGGATAGGATTTTTTGTTTTAATTTGTGTAACGATTCTGATGCAGATAACTATTAACTTTATCCCTGATGAATCTGATTTTTTAAGTCAACATATAACTGCTATTTTTGATTTTTTACCAAGAATAACTATAGCTAGTTTAACAGCTTATATGATTTCACAAACTTTTGATGTTTTTCTTTTTGCTAATTTAAAAAAAATATACAAAGGAAAATATTTATGGTTTAGAAATAATTCTTCAACAATTATAAGTCAATCTATTGATACAATTATTTTCACTCTTCTCGCGTTTGTAGGTATATTTTCATGGTTTATAATTTTACAAATTTTTATAACATCAATGATTATGAAAATAGTAATATCATTTTGTGATACACCATTTATTTATTGGGCTAGAAATATATATGAAAAAAATAAAGTTTTATTAAAATAGTAATAATAAAAATCACTCTATATTTCATATGATTTTTTACAAAATATTATTCTTAGAAATTTTAAACTTCATTAACATCTTTATTTGTGTTTATTATTTTAGTGTATTTTTATTGCACCAGTTGGGCAAACTTTTTCACATCCCCTTGATTTAGGCAGGTTGTAATAATCGCCGAAGTGAATCTCCTCGAGGGTGATTTCGAAATCCTGGCGCAGCAGCCGAATGTCCGAAAGAAAGCCAGCCCCCTTGCCCCCGCCGAAAAAGGTGGCGGCATCCCCCTTCATCACCTGTTGGTCGTCGGGACGGAACATCCACAAATAGACGCCGTCGGAGACGATCAACTGCTGTTCCGGCTCCTGGTA
>JBFEOQ010000079.1:0-5736 GCA_041550515.1 Thermoplasmatota archaeon
ATTGTATCTATACAGTTAACAAAATTCGTTTCTATTCCTTTATCCGCTGATGCATCTTTATTCACAGTATTATCATCTATGGTATCATTGATGTTATATGCAGGTGGTCTGTATTCTTTAATAATCATTACATTTGCATCAGTAATATTAGCTTTTGAATTATTAAAATCTATTTCAGTACCTCTATCAGCTGAAGAATCAATATTAGAGGAATTAATATCAATTGCATCTTTATGTTCTATCGATGGTTGAATAGTTCCAGTGGTAAATGTAAATATTCTTTCTGCGGTATTTCCATGTATGTCTGTTGCATTAACATACCAAGTATATTCTACATCATTTATTAATCCAGAAACATTACACTGAAAAATATTTTCGGTATATATCTGCATTGAACCAGAATTATCACCTATATAAGGTTCTGTTTTAATAGTCCAGTTAAAAGCATCATTATCAGGTTCAGAAATAGTAATATTTAAACTAGCTAGATTTTTAGAGACATAAGTCTCATCGTTATATGGTTCAGGTGAATAAATAATCGGAGGTCTATTATTAATAATAGTTTTACCCATCATAACAATAGAATTACTATTAACATCAATTACTTGCACACCAATTGAATAATCTGATTCACTAATATTTCCACTTAAATCAAATATTAATTGTTCTCCCAACCCCCAATTTGTTTCATCTACATCTACATAATCCCCTAATTTATAACTTTCAAATAATTCATCATTAATAAATATTTTAACCTCCGCATTAAGATCAAGAGGTTTTCCACCTACATGAGTTAATGTGATAATTTCATCATTAATAGAATAAGCAATATTTGAGACAGGTGTTGGAGGTAAATGTGGGGTGCCTAGGAGTGCAATATAGACAACAGAAAAAAGTGCTACAGCGATACCTAAAAGAAGTATTGTCCCAACAACTTCACTAACTGCAGAATTATGATTTAATTTAAATTTAATAATATTAGACTTTTTATGTATCTCCATCCACCTCAATATATTAAAATATATATGCGATATTTAAAGTTATTTATGTTTTTTAACTAGGATAAATTACGTAAATTTTTTTCTTATAAGATACTAATTAGGATGTATAATATATACAAAAAATCGAATATTTTATTCTACATCTTAACTAAGTAAAGGATTAGTAGATTTAATTTAGATCAAGTAGATTTTTAAATCAATTTAGTTTAAAAATTTTTTTTAAAAAAAGAAAATAGGGAAATTTATTTATCTTTTCCCATATCCCAAATAGCTTTAATTGCTAATATACCAACGGCTGGGGCAACAAAAATTGAAAGGCTCATTGATACTCCAGATAATAAGGAACCAATCCATGGGGTCATTAAATCATACCACTCTACAAATACTCCACCCATAACAACTAATGCTATTCCTGCAAGTAAAAAACCAGGGGTTTCACTTTTGGTTATTGTTCCTTTACCTAAAGCTGCTAATACTCCTACTATTCCTCCTAGTACTGCTAATATCCATGCGATATATCCACCTAGCTCTCCTGAAAAAAAACCATCTGTTAAGTATTTTCCTTCAATGGTATATGCTTGATATAGTCCAACAATTAATGCTATTATTATACCAATTATAAATGCCCATGTTCCTATTTTACTCATCATTTTATTATCTGCCATCTTAATCTTCTCCTCAATTTCTCTCCTTTAATATTATTTTGAGATTTCTTTGGAGATATATAAATGTTTTGAATTTAATAAATTTTAAATAATGTAAAATAATGTTTGTTTAATTTCTTTCATCTTTAGTTTATTAAATTATTTATATTAAAATAATGAACAGGATTTTCCCATGCTCTATTGTTTACATCTGCAAATGAAATAAGCATATCACCAGTTTTAGGATTTATAACCCATTGATTAATTGCTTCAAGATAACCATAAAATTTTGCAGATTCTTCTAAAAAATTTATTTTATGCAAAAGAAAAATTATCAGATTATTAAAACCACTATATGTTTCACGTAAAACATCCATAGATGAATTTAAATCTAATTCTCCATAACGTTTTTCAATTCCACTACTAAGTGCTTTATATTGAATGAACATAGGGTAATAATTATTCAAACCTAGTAACATTAGTAACAAACTACTTGGATTATAAATTTGTCTTTGTGTTGATGCCAGACTTGGATTAATAAATAGATTGGTTCTTCTTACAACATCTTTGATGCTGTAAAAAGGAGGATTAGATTCAACTGAATTATTCCATGTTCCAACATAAGTTAAGTTTTTTGTTTGTTCAACAGCATAACCAATATTATTATTTGCATCAGATACAATACCATTATATCCAAGGGTTCTATTTGAAAGAAGAAATTTAATTGCTTCTTCTGCATTTTCTGATTTATCAAGAAGCATTGGTACAATAATCCGCATAGTTGTACCATGGTAACTTCTATCATTACTCCAGGAGCTTAATAAACCAAATATTACACCTTTTTCATTGATACCACCACCACCATAAAGCCCTGCAAAGCAAGGTGTTAAGGAGGCATAGCCATCATCTGGATTACGTACTAATAAAATTTGGTTTTCTTTAGTATATCTACCAGTTATTGGATCTTGTATCCAACTAGGATAATCAAAACTTCTTCCATGTATGATTTCACCATCTAATGTTGCTGAACCCCATAAGGAAAAACCAGAGCAATCATATAATTCACTTCCAATTATTACTTGAAGCATATTTGCAATGTTAATATAGTGAAACGATAAATTGCTACCATCTGCTAAACCTTGTGTTTCATTAAAATAATCTTGTGGTATATAGTTTTTCATTATATCCCATATACTTTCAAGTTTATCAATTGTAACACCTTTTTGTTCTGCAAAATGCATTATCGCTCTATAGTTTTGATTAACTTTTTCTTTTAATAAGCTACCATGTTGATAACCCATCTCATAATATGATCCGTTTACATGTAGGATTGTTACATTATCAACAATTTCTAATGAGGCTTTACTTAGTATTTTTTCATATTTATTATCTAACTCATATTTAGCTAATTCTTTCGTTGGAATTGAATTTGTAAGTAAAAAAGCTATAGTAAAAATTGTTAATAATTTTATTACCCATTTTTTTATATAGATCAAAGATAGCACTCCATTATTGCAAATTAATATATATAACCTATATTAAATATTTTTATTTTTTTATGTAATTTTTATTTTATAATTATAACTAGTTGGATATTCAAGTGAATAAATAGGTGTATATGTAGATTTTTATTCATTAATAAATAGTTTTATAAAGGACTTATGTAATCCATATGAGACGGTGATAGGAGAGAAAGGAAAATTTAAGGATGTAAGTTGCTAAATTGAATGAATTATAGTAGCTGAATTATTATATTTGAGGTTGAAATATTGAAAAAAATTGATCTCCATTTCATATAGGGGTAGATTCACTTGAAAAGAACAAAATTAATTAGTAAAGAGAAAAATGCTAAAGAAAAAGATCAAAAAGAAATTGATAATCTTATTAAAGAAAAATTTAATGAGATTGATAATCTTATTAAGAAAAGAGAGAAGGAAAATATACCCGCAGGAAAAGATACAATGAAGGCGAAGGAAGTTACAAAGGATGAAGAGATATCAAAAGATGAAGATTTAGATAAAAAAGTTCAGGATAAAAAAACTAAAGATGATATTCTTCCTAAGTTAGAAGATGAATCAGATTCCGAAGTAGTAAATGTTCTTGAAGAACAGATTTCAGATCAAATACAAGATTTGCAGTATGTAGAGGATCTTGTCTCCAAAGTGACTCAGGGTGAAATGGTATATGAGCGTAAAGGCTTTGGTTGGAAAGGTCTTGGATCACGACGTATATTTTTTAATGATAAAATCAAAGAAAATATTTATGAAGTTAGTGAACCTACTCTTTCAGATGCAGAAAAAGAAATTAAAAGTAAGTTAAAATATTATTTTAGAACTCGTACTGATTCTACTGATGTCGCTAATATGGGTAGGAAAGAAAAAATAGAATATCTTGAAAAATCATTAGATAAAATACTTGTGGAGAATCATATAATACTTGATGCTGAAAGTAAGGATAATATTTATTATTATATTATGCAGGATTTTATTGGTTATAGTAAGATAGATATATTAATGTGGGATGAAGGAATAGAAGATATTCATTGTGATGGTTTGAAAACTCCTCTTTTTATTCATCATAGACTTTTTGAATCAATTAAAACTAATATTGTTTATAACGAAATTGATGAACTTGATAGTTTTGTTATAAAACTTTCTCAGATTTGTGGTAAACAAATAAGTGTTTATGAACCAATAGTTGATGGTAAACTTGAAGATGGTTCACGTTTACAAACAACGCTAGGGAATACAGTTACAAAATACTCGACTTTTACTATACGACGTTTCAGAGAAGATCCCATGACTCCAATAGATCTAATTAACAACAATACTTTTGATATTGATATGGCTGCTTATTTCTGGATGGTTATAGAAAAAGGTACTAATATGTTATTTTGTGGTGGAACAGCATCTGGTAAAACAACTGCATTGAATGCTATGTCACTATTTTTACCGGCCTCCTATAAAATAGTTAGTATAGAAGATACACGTGAAATTAACTTGCCTCATGAAAACTGGATAGCTGGAACTACACGTACCGGTTTTGCATCTACTGAAGATTTTAAAACTGGTAAAGATATTGATATGTTTGATTTAATTAGAGTTGCTCTTCGTCAACGTCCACGTGTAATTATTGTTGGAGAAGTACGTGGTAAAGAAGCATATACACTATTTCAAGCGATGACAACAGGTCATCTAAGTTATTCAACTATCCATGCAAGTGATATGCATGCATTAATTCAACGTCTTGAAAATAAACCTATTGATTTACCTCGTGCACTTTTAACTAGTCTTGATTTAATCGTATTTTTAAATAGTGTTACTGTAAATGGTGAACCAGTTAGAAGGATTACAGATGTTGTAGAAGTAGTAAAACTTGATCCAGGTTCAAATAGATTGGTTACTTTAACACCATTTCAATGGACTTCTGAGATAGATGATAACTTCAGTAGTCTAGGTGGAAGTAGGATACTTCGAAGTATTAAAATGGAAAATGGATGGACAGATAAAGATCTTCAGAGAGAACTTCAGAATCGTAGAGATGTATTAGCTTGGATGATTAAAAATAACTTACGATCATATGAAGATGTTGGAAGAATAGTTGCAGAATATAAAAAAGATCAAGCAGGTTTAATGAAAAAGGTAAAAGAGGATAAAAAATGAAGTCTAGTAAATATTCTACATTTTCAATAAGAATATTTGGATCTTTTTTCAAAAAATATATGCAAGGTCAGTTAGAAGCAAAAAATCTTGGTTTAGTAAAAGCAGATATTCAGTTAAGCTATGAAGAATTTTACTCAACAGCTATGATGAGTATGTTACTCGGTTACATTATATCAGTGATTTTTACAATATTACTTTATATATTTATTCCTTCAAATATTACTCTTGCTTTTTTAATTTTAATTCCAATAATTGTTACATTAGGTATTGGTACAGGTTTTCTTTATTACCCAAAATATAAAGCTAATGTACGAGGTAAAAACATTGATTTATATTTACCCTATGCTATAAATTTTATAAGCTCAATGGCCGTGGCTGGTATTTCACCCTCTGAAATTTTTATAACTCTTGCTTCAGTAAAAGTATATG
>JBFEOQ010000080.1:0-5511 GCA_041550515.1 Thermoplasmatota archaeon
AACAACACTATCATAAATATAGATGTTATTTTTTTTATTACCATTGATATCAATCTTTTTATTATGCATATATTATTATATAAAAATTTACATTTGAAAAATATTAATTTTGTCTATAAAATATTATTATAAACTCAATACTAAATAAATAAAAAGAAAATAGGGGAATATTCCCTTGATATAGTTTTATATATATTTTTTTAGGTTGAACTTATCAGTTCGAGATCTATGTTTTCTAGATAAGGTATGAAATCACCGATGTATCCTGTTACTTTAACTAATGTTTTTGCATCAGCTGAATAATACATTTCTGCTATTCCACCCAGGATATCTACTTGATAACAGTTGTTGTAATTACCTGCAGGTACTGCTATTTGTTTCTGTGTATATACTTTAAATGGATCTAATCTATAGAATTTCTCCAAATATGGTATGTTAAAGGTTGTAGGCATACCCATATCAGTCATGAATTCTGCTATATTTATCACAGGTAGGTATTTACTTAGACTTGGTGGAATTATTTCAATTCTAAATAATGAAAATATGTTATCTACTATTTTAAGAAGTCTAAGATATTTAGATTCAACTGTTCCACTAATAGATATATTTGTTTCGTATAATGGATATGGTTTTCCAACAAATACAGGGAATTCTATTATCTTAAAAGCTGGATCAAAATCAATGTTTAACGTTATATCTAAAGGTATAGTTTTTATAAATCTAAGTACTATTGGTGGTAATTCAATAGGTAAAGCATTTGGATCAAGTTCTAAATATAACTTTAGATTAAGTGTTTTAACTCCAAGAGTTGCTTTTTCAAAGATTACATCACCTGTTATTGCTATATCTTCTAATTCAAATTCAATATCTATTGGTTCTTGCTCATCCATTAAGAAATCAAAGTATACATCAATGCTAACATCAACATTCTCTGTTTCTACAGATGTAATATAACTATCTGCTGTAACTTCATCAACAGTAAATTTAATTTGACCTGAGCTTAGATGAATATCAAGATCTCTTCCTTCTACTTCAGAAAATACAAAATCAACATTTTCTAGTTTATATGTAAATGAATTTCCTACATTCCAAATAGGTACTTCAGCTTCATCTGTATTAAGATTATTAGATGGATCAGTATAATCAGGGTTTTCATGATTAAAGGCAGCTAAACCATATCCTCCAATCTTTAAACTTGGATCACCAAGATATACCCATTCTTGTACATGTTTTCTATCAACAACATCTCTATTAATATTTTCTTGATAATCACCTACTTGATTGATACAATCTGTAATAACTTGTGTATAAATATCTCCATATATTTCATCCATATTATGTTGGACATAATAATAATATACTCTGCTATTTTGGAATTGACTTAAACCAAGAGTCCAACAATCATCGCAGTTTAAATATCCATATCCAAGACCTGTATAACCAACTGATGCTACTGTACCACCATTAGGATGAAGTACGAGATATGAACTAAAGTCAAGAGGCATCATATATGCTAATTGACCTAAATTTAAATTTCCATTAATAGATCCTTCAATGATATCTTGAGATGTTACATTAAATCTAGCTGTACTACAACCACTATTAGTAGATACTGGTAGTTTGATTCCATTAGAGTATCTTCGAATTGTGAATAATGTTATTCCTGGGTAATAATCTCTAACATCTAATCCATGATCTCCCCATGCTAAAGGACTTGAGTGACCAGAAACAAATAAAAAACCAGCACCTGGATTTACAACATTTGTAAGATCCTCAGGCCCCCATAATCGTACATCACAACCCCATTCACCTTCTGGAACAGTAAATACTCTTGTCACATCGAAACCATCGTTTTCCATTAATCCCGCTGCATAATTTACAACGTATATTCCCTCTGGATTATTTTTTATTGCACTATCAGGGTATCTTTCATATGGTGAGGTATCTCCAGAGGATACAACCATATCATTAAACCAGGGTTCAGATGGATTAGTATAAGTTTCATAATTTATGATTTTATCAATTGCTATATCTGGTTCCCAGGAATAACGGAATGGTATACGTCCAACAATTATATCAGGATACATAGCTATATAATCCCATTGCGATGGATCCCAAAACTCTGATGATTCTCCATATACACCATTACCATTTGGATCCCAACAGCTAAAAATTGGGTAACCATATTGACTATATCTAATTATATCCATGAAATATGTTTGACTTTCAAATCCCACCTCATGACCATCGGAATCGTCATCACAGTAAACTCTTCGTGATGGAACCCACCAATCATTGGTTTGCCCTTTCATTCCACCACCTAAGAGCACATATTTTATTCCCCATTCGTTAAAAGCATCATACATTCTATATTTTAATATTTCAACTTCATCGAAAAACTCACGGCTTGTATCATCACCGTATTCAAGTTGTTCCCCTTCATATTTTGCATAGATTTCCTGCGTGGTTTCTAAAACAGTTTTAACACCAACATTATTCTTATGATCTGCTAATCGTTGGAAATTATCTTTAAAGTTTTCATGAGTTATTATAAGAAGATCATATACTGGATCATTTAATGATGATACAGTTGGTTCATTATAATCTATATTAATAGTAATTTCTTGTGGTAAATAAATTATGTCATCAGCTGGAATATACTGTGCATAGCACTGTATATTTACAATGACAGAAAGTTCACCATTATATAAACCAATATCTTTAGTAACCTCGTATTGTTCAGAAGGATAAAACTCCATACTTTCATATATTTCTGCATCCATCTCCTGTGATCCAGAACAATCACAATCAGTATTTTCTTCATCTGAAGAAGATAACACAACAGGTGTTGGAGCTGGGCGAATCTTAGCTGGTAGAGTCATTGGAACAGTTGTAATATCCACATCAACAGATTCAATAATTGTCCCATAAGGATATGTATAAGTTTTACCAAATCTAGGAATTAATGGTTTACATGAATCAGAAAGAAAACTAGTTGTTTCTTTAAATTCTAATTTAACAAAATCACTATCATAAACAATATTTGGCTCAGAAACCAATATCGCATCTTCAAATGTCAAACTTTTATACTCAATATTTGACTGTGTTTCATTTTGCTCAAAATCATCTTTAACTTGATTTACACCAGCCGCTCCTAATCCACTTAGGATTAAGAATCCTATTACTAAAACTGCTATTAATTTCCGCATATATACACCTCCACTGAAGGTTAACAATATTTCCCCTACTTATTATTTAATATATAGTATTAATTTTTAATTTAAATATTTATCTAAGTAATATATATTTCCTATATCATATAAAAAAATTACCTCTAAAATACTAAACAATCTACTAAATAAAGTAAAAAAATATTTAAAATTAACAACATAAGATATTTAAAAAAAATATTTCTTACAAAAAACCTAAATTAAATAATTTGAAATCCACACTCATATATATTTTTATAGAAAAAATTGTTACACAATTAAAATGCTACCAGTAATATATGCAGTTCCATTATTAATCATAGGAATTATCTTAGTCTCAAAAGGATCAGATATACTAATCGATGGAACAACAAAAACAGCATTATACTATGGAATACCTTTATTTGTTATATCTGCAGTTTTAATAGGATTTGGAACATCCGCACCAGAACTTTCTGTCTCTGTTGGATCAGCTTTAGAAAACGATGCCGGAATTTCACTGGGAAATATTGTTGGTTCATGCATAGCAAATATTCTTCTAATACTAGGCATTGGCGCATTAATTAAACCTATAAAAATCAATAAAGGTGGTATTAAAAAAGAATCAATAATAATTCTATTCTCATCAATTATGCTACTAGTATTTGCAGCAGCAGGATTATTAGATAAATATCACTTGATTGGTGGATCAATATTTCTTTTAATGTTCATAGGATCTATATATATTTTTATCCTCAGTGCAAAAAAACATAAACAAAAATTAGACACACAAAATACTCAAAAAATACAAAGAAATATAATATTAATAATAGTTGGAATAATTGCAGTAATATTTGGCGCATGGATACTAATACAATCAACTATCTCAATTGCAACAACTCTTGGGATCCCTTCATTTTATATTGCATTATCTGTAGTTGCTGTTGGAACATCTTTACCTGAATTAATAGTTACAATTACAGCTTCACGAAAAGAAAAATCAGATATAACAATAGGAAATATAATCGGATCAAACATGTTTAATATATTTTTAATACTAGGATTATCAGCATTATTGATACCATTAAATACCAATACTGAAATTGATAAAATTATAATCCTTCTTTTTGCCACTATATGCATCTTTCCATTCCTATATACTGGACAAATATTAACCCGAAAAGTAGGCTTAATTTATTTAATAGGATATGCAACATTCATTTGTTACTCATTTATCTTATAACAACTCAAAAGATAACATTGTAAAATAAACCTTAATAATATTAATATCAATACTAAAAACTCCTCTTTAATCATTATCTATATAAAAAACAAAATTTTAAACGTCATACACTAATAATTAATATTCTTACAAAATAATAAACGATAAGATAAAAAATATTAAAACCCATATGTTAATAAAAACCATAGAAAAATAAAAATCAATCCTTCATCTTTTCTTTATTTTTTCTAAAATAACAATTATTTACAAAAACAAATACGCTAGAATAACCACAATTATAAGACTTGGCAACATATTTAATATCCTAATTTTTTTAATCTCTAATATAGAAATACCAAGCCCAAGTAATATCACTCCTCCAACTGCAGTCAACTCATTAATCATAACATCTGTAAAAACAAACTGCATATTTGTAGCAAATAAAGTTAGACCACCCTGAAAAAACAATAAAGGAATAAAAGAAAAAAGTACACCAATACCCAAAGTAGTAGCTAAAACAATTGAAGAAAAACCATCAAGCACAGACTTTGCAACTAAAAGATTAGGAGTTCCATATATACCATCCTCAAATGCACCAAGAATAGTCATAGATCCCATACAAAACAATAAAAAAGCTGTAATAAAACCCTCTGAAAACCTCTCATTTTTAAATTTAAACTTTTTTTTAAGCCAATCACCAAAAACATTAATCTTTTTATCAATATCAATTATCTCGCCAACTATCGCACCTATAACAATACTAAAAATCATAATAAGAAGATTATTAGTCTTAACCGCCATCATAACACCAAGTATAATAGTAAACAAACCAACACCATGAAAAGCAGTATCTGTAATCTTTTTTGGTAACCTTGAATGAATAACTAATCCAATAATACTACCTATTATAACAGCAGCTACATTAATTAATGTTCCAAGCATTTTCAAATGATATATATAATGCTATATAAAACTCCTTTTTTAATTCGTTCTAATAAGTCATCTTTTAATTTTTTTATACAAATTGCTATAAAAACATCCTTATTAAATATTATAAACTTAAACTACCTTTTTTCTTAACCTTACAATTTACATAAAAAA
>JBFEOQ010000081.1:0-5443 GCA_041550515.1 Thermoplasmatota archaeon
AAGGCTAGTACCTTAGATCACAGTTAATATCTTACCAGGTTTTAAAAAATGAAAATCAACATAAAAAACTATATAAATTAACACTCGTTAACCTAAATATTAACCACAAATTAGACTAACATTGTCAAAAATAATATATTACTTTAGGTAGGAAAAAAAGAATGAAGAAGAAAATAATTGGATTTTTAATAATAACAATTTTTTTAGCAAGTATATATGGAAGTGCAACAAAAGTATCCCAAAGTGAAGAGGTACTTGATCAGAGTCAAAACATGATTAATGTTAAAAAGGTATTAAGCCCAGCTAATCAATTAGCTCAATCTTTTGTACCATCTTTAAACAAGTTAACAAAAATAGATTTATATTTAATTAAAAATGGTAATCCATCTTATACAGATATTATTTTTTCAATAAAAGATTCACAAAGTGAATCTAATCTTGCTATAGTTGAGAAATCAATTGAGAAAATATCAACGGGTTGGTTAGAATTAGATTTTGATGATTTAGACGTTACTCCTAAAAAATTTTATTATATTGTCTGTAAAGCAGTTGGAGAATGGGATTTTGATTTTGAAAATGCATTATATTGGGCAGGTAGTAGTGGAAATCCTTATTTGCCTGGTACTTCTTTTTATATTTATAATTCAGTATGGGATGAAGAATATACTTTTGATCCAATAGATTTTTGTTTTAAAACATATGGATTTAACAATAATCCACCTATTAAACCAATAATAAACGGGGATATGAAAATCACTTTAGATACAGAAAGCCATTATTCTTTTCTCTCAAGAGATTTGGAACAAAATGAAATATCATACTATATTGACTGGGGGGATAATACAAATACAGGCTGGACAAGATTATTTTCTTCTGGAGAATATTTTAATTCTTCACATACTTGGTCTGAAAAAGGGAGCTATACGATCAAAGCTAAAGCTAAAGATATTTATGATGCAGAAAGTGAATGGACAACTTTTATAGTTAGTATGCCAAAAAAAATAGGTATAGATATACTAATATTTTTACAAAAAATAATTCAACGTTTTCCTTTCTTTGGAAAAATTCTAAACCAAATAATATAATTTTTTTCCATTAACTTATATTATTTGAAACAACATTTAAAGAAATATTAATAAGTAATTAGCTATTTTTTATAGCTTAGGTAAGGTAATTATGAGTTATTGTAAGAAATGTGGAGCTGAACTCCAAAATGATGCAAATTTTTGTTCATACTGCGGAATCTCAACAAAGGAAATTAAAACAGAGGAACTTAGGGTTTCAGCTGATGATCTTGTAAAAACTGTTAAGCAGATACTTCATGAAGGAAATGTCAGAAGTATTATTGTTAAAGATGATAAAGGAAAAACACTTTTAGACATTCCAGTAACTGTTGGTATAGTTGGAACTATTATAGCTCCTTGGTTGGCTGCTCTTGGTGTGATTGGAGCCCTTGCAACTAATTGTACAATTGTTGTTGAGAGAACTATAAACTAAACTCCTAATTTTTTTAAAAAAATAAAAGATAATATTTAATAAAAGTAGTTTGTTTTAAGAGCTTGATTACTTGGAGGAGTTAATATGGCTTATGAAGAAATAATTAATTTCTTATCAACAAAAATACCATTTCTAGGTATTACTATTGCTAATATAATTATTGCTTTGATTGTGATTATTATTGGATATGTTATTTCTGTAATTATAAGTAGATATACTCGGAAGATGATGTTAAGAGCAAAATTATCAAATATACTTGCAGAATTTACAAGTAGAATTGTTAAGATTATCTTAATTATCTTTGTTTTTTCTATAGCCTTAAGCTTTCTTGGAATAGATATCGGTGCTGCATTAATTAGCATCTCTGTTGTATTTGGATTAGTCTTTGGTTTAGCATTTCAAGATACAATTGGAAATTTAACCGCTGGATTTATGATCGCAATTACAAAACCTTTCAAAGTCAAAGATTTTGTTGAAATCACCGGTATAACTGGAACAATTTCAAGCGTTGGAATAAGCATTACAACCATGATAACCATTGATAACAAAAAAGTCATTATTCCTAATTCAAAAGTATGGGGACAAGCAATAATAAATTATACATCTTTAAAAACTAGAATGATTGATATGAGTATAGGTATTAGTTATAATGATGATATTGGAAAAGCAATAAATATTGCTATGTCGGTATTAAAAAATAATACAAAAGTTCTCAAAGATCCTTCACCACTAGTTGCAACAAATAGCTTAGCAGATTCAAGTGTTAACTTGGTTATACGACCTTGGGTAAATACAGATGATTATTGGCCTGTTAAAAGAGAATTAACACAAAAAATTAAAGAAGCATTTGATAAAGATGGAATAAGTATTCCATTTCCACAGAGAGATATTCATTTATTTCAGAATAAATAAATATTTTATGCTTGTATATCCTTGTGTTCAAAATAGATCATTGCTATAACTAAAACTTGAATAGTAACAACAAATAAAACAATTGTACCTGCGACATCAATCTCACCAAATTTAAGGGCATCATAAGGACTATAGTAATGTTTTAATGAAATTAAACCTAAATTTTTATAATCTTGAACAGTCTGAGAAACTGAATCTAATATAAACATACCAACAATAACCGCCATCATAGTAATACTTGACTTCATTTTTTCATTAAAAACTGTAGAAATAAGAACCCCTATACTTATCACTGCAAGGAAGTAAAAAATAGATAATAAATGGGTTAAAAAAAGATACCAAAAATTTAATTCTTCATCTATAACAACTGTCATACCAATTATTGTAAACATTACAGCAAAATTAATTATAAGCATCATAGGAATAAGACCTAAAAATTTCTCAAAAACTATTTGTTTACGAGAAACAGGGTTTGACATTAAAAGATCAATGGTTTTAGATTCAATCTCTTTTGAAATAATAGATGCAGCGATAAAACCGATTATAATACCTAGTATTAAAACATAAAATATCTGATACATCTCAATATTTAAAAAACCTACAAAAGATGCCATATCTTCATAGCCAGGTATGAAAGAAAACTGTTCTAAAGCAGCCGATTGCATCATATCTTGCATCATATCTTTAAAAGCAGGATAAATACCAGTATACATTACTGCCATAACTGAAAAAAGAAATGTAAGAATAATTGTTGATCTCATATTATCTTTTATCGTTTGAAAAGTAATTCTAAACCTTAGTATTTGTTTAAGACTATAATCCATAAAATTAGTTACCCCCTGAGTCATAATAACGAATGAAAATATCTTCCATACTAAACTCTTGAATCTGTAAATCTAAAACTGTGTATTTTGAAATTTTTTTAATCCAAGAATCAATGCTGTCATCTGTTACAAACTCAATATAACCATTAACAAATTTTACATTTTTTGGACCTTTAAAATCAATAGGATCTTCTTTTATTTTCAACCTTATTTTCTTACCTTTTTTCTGTTTAAGATTATCAATATTTTCAAGGGCAACAAGATTTCCATCTTTAATAATTCCTACACGATCACAAACTTTATCGACTTCACTTAGGATATGTGAAGAAAAAAGCATAGTTTTACCTTTCTTTTTTTCATCTAATAAAAATTTGTAAAACTTTTGTTGTAACAATGGATCAAGACCTGCTGTAGGTTCATCCATAATAACAACTTCTGGATCATCCATAAAAGCTTGAACAATACCAAGTTTCTGTTTCATACCACGTGAATAACCCTTAATTTTCCTATGAAGTGGTAATTCAAAAAGTTCTAATAACCTATCAAGTAAAAGTAACTCTTTATTTCTAATACTACTAAAATAATCAAGAAATTGTTTACCAGTTAAATGTTCATAGAGTGCTAAATCACCGGGTATATATCCAACTTTTTTACGAATTTCAATAATATTTTCTTCAATATTTTTACCAAAAACATATGCTTCTCCACTAGTGGGTTTCAGATATCCAAGAATTGTTCTAATAGTAGTAGTTTTCCCGGCACCATTAGGGCCTAAAAAACCAAATATTTCTCCTTCTTTTACATCAAAACTAACATTCTCAACACCTTTAATTTTACCATAATACTTAGTTAAATTATTTGTTTCAATAATATTCACAGTGCATCGATTAAAATAAATAAAAAATTATTATTTAAATCCTTGCTAAATAGTTAATTAAAATTATATTTATAATTTTTTTAATCTAAACAACCTACAAATTGTTTCAAAATTGTATCTTTTAATTCAATTGCAGAGTCTATATGACTTTCAATAATTTTACTTCTTTCAAGTAAAGCAAGTGCATATGCAATTCTTAAAATTGAAAATTCTAGACTTCTATACGAAATCCCTTCTATATTTGCATCAGTTTCAAGGATGTAATTTTTTATTAAATTTTTGATTTTGTCTTCATCTGCTGGATCAATCCATGTTTTTGCATTTTTTGCCCATTCAAGATAAGCTTTTACAACAAGTGAATAATCTTTAGCGTTTTTTCCCATAAAACTATCTATAATATCAGAAACATATTCTGCTCGTTGAATCCTAGATATTCGTGAAACATTAAAAGGAAAATCAAATCGATCTAAAAGCGGTTTCTGAATTTTATTTAGATTATTACAGGTAGCAATTATTCTGACCTCCGCTTGAAATGATTGTCTATTTTTACCTTTAGTAATTATATATTCTCCTTCCTCCATTGCTTGCAGCAGTCCATTTTGATCTTTTATTGACATTTTATCAAGTTCATCAACTAATAAAACTGAGCCATTTGATTGATGGAGTAAACCTGGGTAAATTTTTTTTCCTCTAGCATCACCAACTAACCCAGTCTTTGAGGTCAGTTCAGAATTTATTAAAATTCCATTCATTTTCTGTCTCCACCAACTTAAAAATTCTGATTTACCCGTACCAGGTCCTCCACATAGTAATATATGTAATCTCATACGCATATTAGGCCGATCATTTGTAACACCCATCAAGAGAGAACATTTGCGAATTATATCCCATTGAGTTCCAACTAAATAAGGACAAATATGTTTCGATAGAAATTCTAAGGGTTTTTCTTTTGAAATTATTTGAAAATATTCCTCAGTAGTTTCTGGCATGTCATCACTGTAGGATTTATTCATATATATCGTATCTCTTTTAAAAATATTAAATTAATAAATACATTTTATCGTTAAATAACTATAGTTTTAGAACATAAAACAGAGTTAATAATTTAAAAATAATTGATTCTAAGAAATAATTGTAGAAATTTATCCAAAACATAATAATATCTAAAATAATTTATATCAGATATAATGAAACATCAAATCACAATGAAAATATCACAAATAACTCCATGTGGAATGAATTGTAGTATATGCAGAGGTTATCTAAGAGAAAAGAATAAATGCCTAGGTTGCAGAGAAATAGATATAAATAAACCCATTAGTCGAGCAAAATG
>JBFEOQ010000082.1:0-5378 GCA_041550515.1 Thermoplasmatota archaeon
TTTCTATTGTTTAATAGTACTTGATTTAAATTTTGAAATTTTTCTTTTGAAGATGATGCTTTTCCACGTACAGGTATTGTGATTCCTAAATCTTTTTTTCCCTTTATTGCTTCATTAAATATGTTATCTGGTTTTATTCCTAGTTGTATATTTTTAATTATTTTTTGAAAGTCACCTTGTATTATTCCAAAATCAGTTTTATTTTTTGCTATTTCATTTTCTATTTCATCATCTATTTTTCTAGCAATTTTACTGCCTATTCCTTTTACTATAAATGGATTTTTATTATATTCTTTCATGTAGTATATTCCACTTTTTGGATTCATTAGATAATAGTCTCGGGTTAATCTTTGATTGTCTTTTCCAAATATTGCCTTCCATCCTTGAGGATTTTTTTTCCCATCATTAATAATATCATTTAATATTTCATTTCGGTTTTTTATTTTCAATGTGAATCATAATAGTATCTAATTTTTATTATTTAAGTATTTTTTTTATTTATAAACCTTGTTAAAGGAATAATATATAAAATGGAGAAAGGAAATTTTTTATAAAGAAGGTAAAATCTAAAATAATTTTTTTTTTAATAATTAACCCAAATTATATTTATTTCTTTGGGTATTTTTTTTATATATTTTTGTTTTTCATCTGAGATGTTATTCATTTTACCAACTTATTTTTTATTTAATTTTTGCTGCAAGGGCTTTTGCTCTATTTCCAACAACTAGACATTTTACTATACTTTCTACTTCTTTTGCTTCTTGTTCATTTGCTATTTGACCAACTATCATCATTTTTTATCGCTCCTCAACTACTATTTTGTAAAAAGGGTTTAAAAGGTGTTGTTGTACATGTCTAGCCTTGTTTCTTTACGTATGTTATCGTAATTAATGAAAATGTTAAAAATTTGATGGATTATTCTTCTTGTCCAAAAATACTTTTAATCATCCATTCTGAATCAAAAGGAATTTGGTCTTCATATTTTTGACCAACACCAATAAAAAGAAGTGGTTTTCCGATTGTATATGCGACACTTAGAGCGCTTCCACCTTTTGCATCTGTATCTACTTTGGTAAGTATTACCCCATCGATTTCACATACTTCGTTGAAACGCTTAGCTTGTTCTACTGCATCGTTTCCAGATAACGCATCTCCTACAAATAATATTAAATCTGGTTTAGAAACTCTTTTTATTTTAGCCATTTCATCCATAAGATTTATATTGGTTTGAACTCGCCCTGCTGTATCTAATAGAACTACATCTTTATGTTTTGCCTTTGCGTGGTCTATTGCATCATATGCTACTGCTGCTGGATCAGCGCCGGGTCCATGTTTTATTATTTTTACACCAATTTTTTCTGCATGGATACTAAGTTGTTCTATAGCTCCTGCTCTAAATGTATCTCCTGCAGCCATTACACAACTATATCCATTTTTTTTAAGCATTGTTGCTATCTTTGCAATACTTAGTGTTTTTCCGCTTCCGTTAACTCCTATAAACATTATAACAATAGGTTTTTCATGTTTTTTTATAAATTCAATAAAATCAAGTTCATTTGACATTAAAACATTTGAAATTGCATTTTTTAAAACCATTTCAACTGTTTCACCGATTTTACCACGTTCTATACTTATATGTTTAAGTTCTTCTTTTATATCTTTTTTAATTGATTCAATAACACTGTATGCTACATCTGATTCAAGAAGTCCTACTTCTAAATCCCATAATAATTCATCGAGTTTATCATCACTTATTATTATTGTTGCTTTTTTATCTACTTGTAATACTTTTTCAATGCTACGGCGGGTTTTTAGAGTATGGGTTAGTTCAGCTTCTATTGATCTTTCGATTTGTTTATCTAGTTCATCTTCTCTTTTCTTTCGATCTGCTTCTACTCTTTTTCGTCTCTCTTTATCTTCTTTCTTTTTAATGTTTTTTTCTTCTTTTTTATAAGTTGGTTTTTCTTTTTTTATTTCTAATGTTTTTTTAATTATACTCTTTTTTTCCGGTTTTATTTGTTTTATCTCTTCTTCTTTTTTTGTAGTTTGTTGTATTTTTTCCTTTATTGGTTTTACAATTAGTTCTGGTTTTTTTAATTCTTTTTCGTCTATTTCTTTTGGTTTTTCTTTTGCTAGTTCTGCTTCAAGTTCTGCTTCAAGTTTATTTTCAAATCCTTTAAGCTTTTTTTTTAAAAATTTAAACATAAATTGATACCTTTGTTACAAAATTTTATTTTATTACTCTTCGTTTATCAATTCTTGAGCTTTTTCTGCCGCTTCTTCACCTTGTTTTTGAATGTTTTGCATCATTTCATTGAGTTTAGCAAGAGATTTTTCAATATTTTGTATTTTTTCATCTATTTTTTTTATGGCTTCGTCATATGTTTTTTCTGTTATGATCCCTGCTCCTATATCAACTAAAATTTTTTCTTGTTTTTTTGTTATTGAATTAAGATATGTTCCTCCACCTATTGGATATATCATCTCGATTTCTTTTTCTAGTTTGTTTAATTGCTCGATTGTTAAACGTGCTTTGTTATAATCCATTATTGTTGCTTGTATATATTGAGATTGCATTTCTAATTGATTTAATTGTTCTTTACATTGTTCTACAATCATCATATATTTTGATGCTTCTTCCTCTTTTGTCATTTTAATTACTTCCAGATATCATTTGATTTTTCATTGCCACCTAATAAAAAAAGGATTATTAATATTATCTATTATCTTACTGCGCTAATTATTATTTTTTAATTTTTTTAATCAAATACTCTGTGATTTTTTTATAATTTAAAGCAATTTCTTCTGCCTTATTTTTATCTTTCGATTCAGCATAAACTCTAAAAATAGGTTCTGTACCTGAAGGTCTCATTAGAACCCATCCATCTTTCAGATAAACTTTTACTCCATCTGTTTCATCTACTTGTTTAACTTTTTTATCTTTTTTAATTTGATGTGCAAGTGTTTTCATAACTAATTCTTTTTTATCATCTGGACATGACATTTTTGTTTTATAAACTTCATATTTTGGTATTTCATCTATAAGTTCTGAGAGTTTTTTATTTTCTTTTGCCATTATCTCAAGTATTTTTGCGATACTCATTGCAGAATCGCGACAATATTGCATTTCAGGAAATATTAAACCCCCATTTTCTTCTCCACCAAAAACTGCATTTTCTTTTATCATTACTCGGGCTACAATTGGTGAACCTACAGCTGTATGAATTACTTTTCCATTATTATTAAGGACTACATCATCAAAACAAGTAGATGTTGTAACAGGTGTAACTGCAATACCTCCATTTTCTTTTGTTGCATATTTTGCACCAAGTGCAAGTGTTTTATCACCCCATATATAGGTTCCTTTCTCGTCAATAAAAATGGCTCTATCTGCATCACCATCTTGAACAACACCGATATCTGCTTTAACTTCTGGAACTTTTTTTATTAAAACACTTAGATTTTCTGGTAATGGTTCAGAGTTATGACCAGGAAATGTTCCATCAGGTTCACAAAAAAGATAAGTTGTTTTACAGCCAAGTTTTTCTAAAAGTTTAGGTGTAACAAGGCTTCCTGCCCCATTTCCACAATCAAGTACAATATTGAATTTTTTATTTTTAATTTTATTTACATCGACTACTGTTAATATACTTTTTGTATAAAGATCAATTGCACCATTCCAAAAACTTACTTTACCAACATTTCTCCAATCAGAAAGTACAAATTTTTTTTCAAAATATATTTTTTCAATTTCATCTTCAATATCTTTTGTGAATTCTGTTCCATCGGCTGCAACGCCTTTTATACCATTAAAATGAGGTGGATTATGAGAAGCAGTAATTATAACTCCTGAATCAAAACCTTTTTCACGAACAGTATATTGTAGAGTTGGAGTTGGAACTACTCCTATATCAGTAACATCGCATCCAGTAGCTAATAATCCTGCTGATATAGCGTTTTTAAGCATATCATTTGAAAGTCTTGCATCAGTTCCAATAGCCACCTTTGGTTTTTGAATTGTTCTTTTTAATAATGTTCCCCATGCTTTACCAATATCTAAAGCAAGATAACAGTTCATTTCTTTATTTACTACACCTCTGATACCATTTGTACCAAATAGTTTACCCATTCTAAATCACCAACATATTTTATAATAATAAATGTGCAAATAAAGAAAGGAATAAAAATGATTTTCGATAAAAAATTGTGTTTAATTTTTAATAGGATTACCTATTTGTTTATCTGGATAATTATTAGGTTTAGGCTGAGTCCATATTAAGGTATTTTCTAAGGTAGTTTTTTCTTTTATTTTTTCATTGTCACCAATTACTACATTTTTTAATTTGCAACCTTCATTAATTTCAGAGTTTTCACCTGATATACAATTTGATAAAATTACATTATTAGCAATTTTTACATTATCAAAAACTATAGTTTCTTTTATATTAGATTTATTACCAATATATACATTATCTCCAATTGATGATTTCTGTATACTTCCATTGATTTTACAGTTAATTCCTTTATAACTATCTAATTTTTTATTATCCAAAAGAAATTTATTAATTTCTAAATAACTACTGATTCGACCAATATCCATCCAATATCCTTCAAATTTAAAACCATAAAAACGACCTGTATTTTTTATTATTTTTGGAAATATTTCTTTTTCCATTGATACTAATCTTCCTCTTTCAATATAGTCTAAAATTTCTGGTTCTAAAAGATAAGCACCAGCGTTGATAAAATTTGATGGTGCCTCCTTAGGTTTTGGTTTTTCAACAAATCTGACAATATTTCCATCATTTTTAACATCTACAACACCAAACTCTGAAACATTTTCAACAGGCCAGAGAGAAATGGTAGATACAGAATTGTTTTTTTTATGAAACTTAATCATTTTATCTAAATTTATAGAGCAAATTATATCACTATTAAGAACAAAAAAACGATCAGTTATATGTCTTTCTGCAAATTTTGTTGCCCCTCCCGTACCAAGAGGTGTTTTTTCATTGTTAATAATTATATCTTTACCACAGTTATTTTTGTTGAAATATTCTTCAATTTGATCTTTGAGATAATTTACTGCAAGTATTACTTTGTCTACTTCAGAAGGTAAAGAATCTATTAGATGCATAATCATAGGTTTATTTAAAATGGGTAAAAGTGATTTTGCTCGTGTATAGGTTAATGGTCTAAGTCTAGTTCCAAATCCACCTGCAAGAATTATTGCTTCCATTTTTTATATCCTCCGATTTAAAAATATTTCAAGTATACTTTATAGTTTATTACAACTTAAATTTTTTTTAAAAAAACTATTTTTTTTAAAACTCAATATTATTTCATTTTAAAAAAATTTATTTTGTAAATTTATAAAA
>JBFEOQ010000083.1:0-5336 GCA_041550515.1 Thermoplasmatota archaeon
AATATAACAAAAAATAAAACCTTAACAATAAAAAAATAACTCCTTAAAAAAAACAACCTAATTATTTTAAAATCTATAAAATTTCTAAATCTATATTACTAGAATCAGAAATGATTTTATCCTCAAATTCAATAATTTTCCTAATTATACTATGCATATAATTAATAATATTAACGGCTTTAAAATTAGAAATTAATAAACCTTTTTTCAAAAATTCTTTATAACATTCTGAAAGATGAGTCCACTCTTCACTTTCATTTCTAAAAAGACTTGCTTCATATTTACATATATCAGATAAATTTTTATCACCAAGAATATACTGCGCCTCTGAAAGATAATCAGCAGTATATTTTTTATCATAAGATATATGATCAAAAAAATTAATCATCCTAGCTTCAATAATATCAATAATTGTTTTTTCTTTAAAATCAAAAAAAGAATAAAATCTATAAAAAGGATTAAAAAAATCATAAATAAAACCCATCAATAAACCATGTAATTTATAAGACTTAATCGTAATATTAATTTCAAAACCCTCAAAACTTGTTTTAAGAAGTTGAGAAGCATTAATACCATAGTTACCACGTCGTGACCAATTCACATTATTTAAATAAGGATAATAAGCTGATCTATTACCTTTTAATTTCTCAATATTTCTATTATGAGCAAACACAAAAGCATTCTCTTTAGTCATAGGTTCTTTTACTTTCTCAAAAACCTGGAAATAATAATCACTATCATACCACATGGGTAATGTTTCATGAGCATATTTAAAAATCTCTAAATCTGTCCATCTATAAGTACCAACACCTGGTTTATCCAATATCTGATAAGCTGGATCATTATAACAAATAGTATTATCAGTATCATTATAACCAACAACTAAAACATAATGAATCCCTACATTTGCAGGTTTAGTAATAATTTTTTTAAACGGATAAGTACCTTTATCCTTCATATAATCAGAAAGAAGAACTAACTCATTAACAAAAACAATCACTGGAATATTTTTAGAAACATTCTCTTTAATCTTAGGCCAATTCACCGACCATATATCACTACCAGAATAATTATACTCAAAAGGAGTAAAGGATAAACCATATATCTCTGATAAAAAATGATAATTATAAGGATTAACAGACATATGATGCCCACTACGAGGTAAACGAAAATATTCTGAACCAAAATACTGCTGAGAATAACCAACTCCCTGATTAAACAATACTTCATTTAAAGTTGCATTAATACCATAATATCTAAGAAGCATCGTAAAACATGCCCAGTTACAATAAAAACTTTCATTTTGTCCAACATAAGGAACATTTTCGATTAAATGGATATCATTAATTTTATTTCCTTCTGAAATTACAACAATATTTAATGATAAAAAAAGCAATAATATAAACACAGAGATTGTTTTTAATAAACTCAAAATCACATCACTTGAGATAAGTGCAAAGAATTATAATATAAAAAATTAACTATTGTTAAACGGATCTGCCGGGAATTGAACCCGGGTTAGAAGCTCCGGAGGCCTCTGTGATATCCAGCTACACTACAGACCCTAGATAGGCTGTAGCTATTGAAATTTAAGTTATTAGATTTATCATTTTGTTTATAAAAATTTATCAATCTCCTCTTCGATGACATTAATCCTCTTATTGTCTTTTTTTATTTTATTAGTAGATTCAAATTTAGGTTTTACAATTTTAGAATTTTCAATAGGCTTATTACCAATTGACATAATATTTTTTTCATCTTTATCGAAATAATAGCTTAAATTAGATTTTTTCTTCACTTTTAATTTATTATGTCTCAAAATGTTTTTATTTTGAAAATTATTAATTAGAATTGCTATTGCATTTCTTTTTATATATAAGATAAAAATAAATATAATTCCTAAAATAAGTCCAATATAGTATAATAATGATATATTTACTGGACCTGATAGGAGGTTTGAATTAATATAAGCTGTGTCAATAAGAAGGCGCATCTGAACTCCAGCAGTCATTCCCATATCTGCGCTCGATAGATTTGTAGTTGTAGTAACTGATAAGTGTACCTCCCAATGTTTATTTGAATATTTTGGATCTGAAGGTAAATCAATATTGATTTCAATATTGCATTCTTCCCTCATCGAATATTTTTCCTCGGTAATATATATTGAACCATTTTGGATTAATGTACAATCTTTTCCCTCTAAATTTAAAAATTTCAATACATCATCTGGTATTCTTTCATATACTATTAAATCATTGGAATCACATTTTGGGCAATTTCCATTGATAATCTCATATCTTTGATGAGTATCATGACAATTCTCACATATAACACGCAAATGCTGCTGCTCGCTAATTAGTTCAGATGGGCTTTGAATTCTAATAACCATATTGCGAGATTCGTTGACTGTATTGAAAAGAGTCATGGTTCCAAGTAATACAGAACCCACAATATTTTGCGCTCTTATCTCCGCAGGACTAATCCCAACTCCAACAGCAGAACAAGTAAAAAATAAAACAGTTGAAATTACTATCAATGTAAGTATAGTATTATTTTTCATTATTATGTAACCTAAAGTAACATTTTTATATGGCTGTAATGTAGTCTTTTACTTTTAAGATTTAGGATTTAATTACCGATCCAGTTACTGTAATTGATTGTTGTTGACCTGTTGTCGTACCAGTCGGTGCATCGAAACGTAAATCAAATATTTGATCAGTTAGTGTACCTGATACTAAGGTAGTAACTGAAGCAGTAATAACTTGAATTTGGGTACTCCAAGTATTTATGCTAGCATTTAATCTATAAGTATCTGCTGCAGGTGGCGATCCAGTTGTACTTGCAGACCATATAGCTGCATCTGAGGTAATCTGTAGTCTAAAGTCTACATTTACGCTGCTGTTATCTATATCAGCATTAAGTGTGTCTCCAGTTTGATTAGTCCAACTACTACTGCTCATCGCTACAGTCCCAATTGTCCATGAATCCTCAATGATATTACATTCAATATATTCACCTGTTACAGTTATAATAAATGTATCTGACGTGTCAGCATTTATTATAGGAACTGCCAGGATTATGGCTGCAATAATCATAAATTCAAAAAAAATTGCAGCATTTCTTCTACAAATTATTTTATCCATTTTTCGCTATCCCATCCTTAAATTCGAATTTATTAGGTCTTATAAAAATATTTCTATTATGTTTATCTCCTCAATTAGAAATTGCTTCTACATATATTGTACATCCCATTTCATGTCCACAGCTAATAGATGTAGGCACTGTAATCCTAATATCAAGAGTGATATAACTTCCAATTCCAAGATTTGTATAAAATACAGTTGGAGTTGTGTTTATATGATGCCATGTGTTACCCTCATCCTCAGAATATTCAAGTACATATTGATTAGGACCATTTGATGTTCCAAGCATCCAAGTATGTGAATAAGAACATGACATATCGGTAGCATATATTTCCAGATCGACAGCTACACCTCCATAATTAAAAATACCAAAATAATTATTATTAGTTTCATTGGTATAGCAAACACTATTTAATTGTTTACTACCCAGAAAAGCATAAGATGATTGGTTAATATAAATACTAACAAAACCTGTTGTAGTAAAATAGTATGTCTGATTCGTCCAACCAATACCATCAGTGCAGTTAACACTCCACCAGTATTTAGTATCATACTCACTCATATTTATATCAACTTGTGAATAAGTTCCATCAGTAACACTATAATTACCACCAATATATTGCCATATGCCTGAAGAATTTGAGTGAAAACTTAAATCCATTTGCTGCCCATTATCATCAGATATATTTATTCTAAGACTTGGGTTGGGTTCAACATCTATCGCATCATTTGCAGGACTTGGATTAGAAAGTTCAGGTAAATAATTAGGAAGCATGAATGTAATGTTGATCTGATATCCATCTATATAAAGAGATTCAATAATACCATCAGAAATACCGATATTATTATATACAATTCTTATTCTTGTCTGATTAACCTCATTCCAACTAGTAGCAGTTGTAGTATATGGCCCAAATGTTGTTAATGAAGATACTGTTTGAAAGGTATCAACATCGCTACTCCATGAACTCCCATCATCTAAAGAATATTGTATACTAAAATAATCAGGGTCTTTACTTTTCCAACCTGTTCCAGGAAATCTAATCCTAATAGAAAAATTTAATGAAACAAAGGTATAAGAATAATTAAAAGCGTTTTCAATAACTGCATCCACAAAACAGTTATCACCCCATTTATTAGCAGGTAAAGTTGATACAATCTCTGCTTCTATATCATCAAATTCACCATATGCATCACCTTCATTCAATGATTCTGAATTACTAAAAGTTAGATCTTCTGCGTAAATTAACTCATTGGCTGTAGAATCTGCAATAACTTGAAAAGTAATTAATAAAAAAATTAAAATGAGTATTATAGAAATAATTATAGATTTTATTTTCATACCACTTTTATTCATTATATCAATTCATTAATTGTGACAACTTCAGTATATATTGTATTATATTATTTTAGTTTCTCATTTTTTAAAATAAAAATATATTGTTAAATAATACAATGATAACGCTAAAATAATACATTGATAACAAATGTAGCATTATTAATTTCTAAAAAGAATGGAGATGAATTAATAATAAACCTTTAGATATATCTATTTACTAAATACCTACCTAATATTCTACGACAAGTATCCTACTATGTATTACTATATTACTATTAAATAGACACACCTATAACCTTATCATATATTTTCTTTAAATCTTCTGCTGACTGACAGTTATAATGCATAAGATTAACATCATTACGAATTGAATGACCCATCAATAATTTCTTTACAACTATAGAACCTCCTCACCTATCCTATTGATGACTGAAGCAAATCCTTATATCCTTTACTTTTATAGGTGAATCTTTAAATAATCTAGTTATATGGCTCTGAGAAAAGAGTTATTTTAAACTTCTATTAATATTAAAATAAATAAGGTATATATCTAGTAAGTGTCAGGCTTCTTCTGTAAAGAATGATATCCTACTTATTTTAGTCTTAGTAGATTGTCCATTAGATGGATTATGAATAATATAAACAACCCTTTTATTAAGATCAATATCTTCTATTGAAAGCTGGTATAATTTATCAGCTCTTATTCCAGATGTATTGCCCAACATTAGTATTACGTTTATCTGTTTAAAAAACCTATGTACTTCAAAATATGATATAGTATTTAATATCATCTATTGTGATTCTTTTTTATGTATATACAGGTTTGATAGGAGGCTTAATATCATCAGCCCAAT
>JBFEOQ010000084.1:0-5080 GCA_041550515.1 Thermoplasmatota archaeon
CGATATGTGAATGAAAAAGGTGAATATAGCGGTTATCCATGGAATCCAAATGGTTCTATTAGTAATCTTGCGGGTATCTGTAATTATATTGGTAATGTATTTGGTATGATGCCTCACCCCGAAAGAAGCTTTTATCGTCATCAACAAACTAATTGGGTACAAAAAGGACTAAATAATAATATTGGTGAGGGTATGGTTATTTTTGAATCAGTTTTGGATTATATTTGTAAAAGGTTTTGAGTTAGATGCCAAGTGTTGTAACATGTGTTTTATTGGATGAAAATAAAAATATTCTAATTCTTAAAAGAAGTGATAAAGTTAGAACTTATAAGGGTTTTTGGAGCGGTGTATCAGGTTATGTAGAAGAAGGTGAAGAACCTGTTGATACTGCATTTAAAGAAATCCGGGAAGAAACAGGACTTAATGATAATAATGTAAAGTTAATAAAGACCGTGAATGCAATTAAGTTTACAAGTTATTATGAAGGGGAAAAGTATGATTGGAAAGTTTATCCTTTTTTGTTTAAAGTTTTAAAAAAAAGTAAAATACAGACAGATTGGGAAAATATTAGTTATAAATGGATAAAGCTATCTGATATAGATAAATTTGAAGTCGTTCCGCATTTTAAAAAAGTTTTATTAAATTTGTTAAAATAAATTATATTTATTGGATGGGGAAGCAGCAAAGGTGGTGAGGAGAGACAGGAAAAAAATCTAATAAACTCCCCCATCTGATAATATATAATTATTTTATTAGTATATAAATGTTTTTATAAAAATAAATTAATTTTAAAAATGGTATGGTTTAATCAAGTTTAGAAAGAATATTTTCAATCGATAAATAAGTCTCATTAATAGACCTAGAGCTATCAATTATATACCAGTCTTTAACAAGAGGCAAAGCCTTATCTCTTACTTTAATCAAATCATCAAGAGTTTCAAACATCTCCCTCTCATTTCTTTTCTCAAAACGTTTTAAAACAGTCTCAGGTTCTGCATCAAGAAAAAACATATACTTAGATGTAGGAACAAAACCATAAAAAAAATTATAACCAAATTTTGCAAGTTTTTTAGGTAAGTAAGCAGTACCAACTAAATACCTAACCATAATTAAAGTATCAATATCCTTACGACGATAATATTTACGAATAGAAGAGAGGACATCTAACATATAAAAAAAACTTGCCTTAAATTTATTTATTTTACCTTTTCCAAGTAGTGATTTTTTTGCTTTACGACCAAAAAAATTATCATTACTAGGATGAGAGCGGATTACAACGGTTTCACCTAGTTTTTCATATCTTTTTTTGATAAGTTGAGCATGAGTATCTTTACCTACGCCATCTAATCCATCGACTATTATAAGACGCATATAAACCTCATAAAATAAATACAGCCCAATATAAAAATGCTGTAACAAAAGGAACGCTTAAATTATCCAAGCCTTTGGGTGTAAGTCCTTCAACAAGTGCTGCAATAAATGCTATTCCTAGCAAAACAATAAGTATATTACTTGACATAGAAATATTATAATAGATCAATGCAACAACTATCGTTATAAAGGTAAAGATAAACATTGCAAAGCTACCAATATAACTTTTCTGATCCCCAAAAATATTATATTTTTTCTTACCAAAATGAAGCCCAATAATTGATGCGAAACCATCACCATAACTCATAGCAAGAATACCTATTGCAATAATAACCATATTATCAAAAAATAAATATGCAAGAATTGTCCATGTTATAGAATAATAAACAAGACCCATACTATGACCTGCTGCACTTGTTCTTCCTTTTATAGATTTAATAGGGGTATACGGACTCATTAGAAATGTAAATAAAATAAACGGACCTGCTGCAATAAAAGCCATAATCCAGGAGGTTTGAAAGATAGGTAATAAAAAAGCAACATTTCCAACCATAATATGTAAAAACTTACGAGAGAATTCTGGCCATTTGTTCAAAAGTTTTTCTGTGATAATTAATAAAATTGCTACATAAATATATACTAATAATACTCCTGCGATATCACCACTTATAGACATAAATACACCTATTAAATCAAATTACCCATACTTATTTTTATTTAAAAAATATTCTTTTATTAGATAACAATATAGATAATATTTTTTAGGAAATATCAGATATTTACAAAGATACTTATTAAAAATGCTAAAAGACCAATAAAAATTGAAAATAAAGAAATTTTTCTAAAAAATTTTAGATATGGTTGTTTTTTAAAAATTAAATTTAAAGCAATAATAAGAAGTAATATATCACAGATTAAAACAAGGAATAAATAAACATAATTCATATAATAAAGAGTATAAGTTTGAATTAGAAAAGGAAAAAAACTAATACAAACTGCTAAAATTAAAAACAAACCTGCTATAATATTGCTTTTCCGTTCACCAATAAATTTTGGAAGAGATCTAGTCCCTTTTTTCTTATCTCCTTCAAAATCTTGTACATCCTTCATTATTTCTCTACCAGAACCTGCTAGAAAAGCGATGAGTGCGATAATATAAATAGAAGGATCTATGGCAAAAGAAAAAGTATTTTCTTTAATTACTGCAACACCACCAAAAACAAATGGAATAGCCATAACATAAGCTATATAAAAATTACCAATAAACTTGATTTTTTTCATATGAGAATCATATAGAACTGCAAATAAAGCAGTAATTAAAGCAATCACAAAACATGCAATATTAACAAAATATGAACAAATAATACCTAATGGGAAAAAAATCCCAAATAAGATAAGTGCAGTTTTTGGTTTTATATCACCACGGACAAGTGGTCTATCATTACGTTTATTTAAAATATCAATATCTAAATCAAAATAATCATTTAAAGCAAAAGTACTTGCCTCAAGAAATAAAGCTGTAAAAAAAGTAAGGATAAATTTATCCAAAGAAGGAAGAGAAATTCCCTTTAAAGCTATAAAAGATCCAATAATTATCCCTAAAAAAAGCATAACCCCATGTTCTAAACGCATTAGTTCCCATATGGCTTTAATTTTTTTCATATACATCATTTATTTGGTTCAATTATTATTTTCATAGAGTCTTTTGCTTCAGATACTAGTTTGAATCCTTTACCTGTTTCTTTTAGTGATAATTTATGAGTAATCATATCATTTACATCAATTTTTTTCATTTTAAGAAGTTTTATTGCTTCAACAATATCTTCTCCAGCACCAGCATATGTTGAATATGTTTTAATTTGTTTATTCCATAGATCAAAAAAAGGTATAGGTACTTCAACGCCAGGTGGTGTCATCGCAAACCAAAGAATTGTTCCACCAAATTCAACACACTCAATTGCTTGCCTAACAGCTTTTGAAACTCCTGCACATAATATTACAAAATCTGCAAGTTTTCCATTATTATTTTTTTTAATCATTTCAGCAATATTTTCTTTAGCATTGATTGTAATATCTGCACCGGCTTTTTTAGCGAATTCAAGTCTATAAGAATCGATATCAGTTGCAAATATTTTTTTAGCACCAAATGCTCTTGCAAGTTTTATATTTAAAAGTCCTGCCATACCACTTCCAAGGATAAGAACAGTTTTTTCTTTATTAAAAAAAGCAACTTTAAAACCTCTTACAACACAAGCCAGAGGTTCAATAAAGGTTCCTTCTTCAAATGAGACATTATCAGGTAATATAAAAGTTCCATAACGAATATTTATTTCAGGAATTCGAACGAACTGTGCAAAACCACCTGGATAAAACTTTGTATTATGAAGTGTATCACAAAGTGTATTTTGATTATTTTTACAAAAACTACATTCATTACATGGAACATGATGAGTTACAAAGATCCTGTCACCTTTTTTTATTTTTAAAACATTTTTACCTACTTTTTCAACTATTCCTGATATTTCATGACCTAATACTAGTGGTGCTTTTTTAACTCTATACCATTCCATAACATCAGATCCGCAAATACCACTAGCAATTACTTTAACCAGTATTTCATCATCAGATATCTTAGGAATGTTTTGTTCTTCAATTCTAATATCATTATTGTTATAATACATTGCAACTTTCATTTTTTCCATACTTTTTTTTGTTATTAAAAACTATTATAATAGATTTTACATCGAATAAAAAAGCTTTTAGATTATTAACTAATTAGAATTAGTGTTTTAAAATGGGAAAAATAATAATACATCTAGATTTTCTTAAAAACCAAGATGGAAAAGAAAAAAATATCTACTTTAAAGTTATTGGAAAAGTAAATAACCAGAAATAAAATAGACATTTAATAACTATCATAAATTTATCCTTTTTCACCATCAATCCTCATCACATTAATTTTTGTCAAAACATGTTTATAAAACTAATGTGACAAAATAACAAAATTAGAAAAATAATGTTTTAGTATTTTTACATAAACATTTGCTATTACATTGATCTAAGACGTCTTATTCTTTCATCCAATGGCGGATGAGTTGACCACATAGACCTAATACTTTGTTTCTTGAAGGGGTTTGAAATATAGAGAGGGGCAACGGTTTTAGAGCCTTTTGGCTTTGTTCTAGGAACATCTTTTTTTATTTTTTCAAGTGCTTTTGCTAAACCCTCAGGGTTTCTTGAAAGATATGCACCTGTAGAATCAGCTAAATATTCTCTTCTTCTTGATATTGCTAAATAAGTTAGTCTTGCAAATATAGGTGCAAGAATCGCGAATAATATAGCTATAACAACAATAATTCCTCCACCGCCATCTTTTCGACTACCTCTTCCAGCACCACCCCAAAACATTGAATAAAACACGATTTCAGATAATAGAGAAATTGCTCCAACCACTGCTATTGTAACTGTTGCAACACGTATATCATAGTTTTTGATATGACTCATTTCATGTGCTATAACACCAGTTAACTCTTCCTGGTTAAGTTTATATAAAGCACCTGTTGTTACGCAAACTATTCCTTCTGAAGGATTTCTACCAGTAGCAAAAGCATTGATATACTCTGAATCTTGTACATATACCTTTGGCATAGGAGTACCAGAGGCAATACTCATTTCTTCAACACGATGAATTAAAAGTTTTTCTTCACGA
>JBFEOQ010000085.1:0-5079 GCA_041550515.1 Thermoplasmatota archaeon
AAATTAAACATGGTGTAACATTTATAGTATTATAACTTGTTGATAAAGATGATGAAAGATAGTACTAGTAATAACCTATTTCAACACTTGTTACTGTAGTTAGTAATACAGTAAGTAATGCAATGATAACTATTAGAATACCTAGGTATAATCCATAGGTTCCATAATTATCACCTTTTTTCTTTGCAATAAAACCTAGTATTATTGCTACTATTCCAAAAATTAAACCAATAACCATACCATATAGTCGATTATCAACAAATGAATAAAAAAACAAACCTATAAAATAGAAAATTAAACCTAAAATTCCAAATATAATAGATGCAATTCCAACAGGAGTTCCTTTATTTCTTTCTTTCATAAATACTACCCATCTGCCTAAATAAAGAATCTGTATAGTATTATATAAAATTGTTTTAAATGTTTGGAAAAAACCAAACAATTTAATCTACAAAATATCTACAAATACAAATTTTATTATTTCGTCTATATGTGACAATTAATGGCATAGTGTTTATATACTTGATATTAAATTTAGTTTATAAGAGTTGGAGGTATATTATGAAGAAAATAATTGGAATATTATTATTTATGATGTTAATTACCACAACTTTTTCTGCTAAGGTCATAGCTGGTGATGAACAAGACCCTGAAATAGTAGATGAAACAAATGATCTTTTTGGAATATTTACCAGGAATATTAAAATATTAAATTTTTTCACAAAATTAAATATTTTTAAAATAGTAACTTTTGATTTTATGGATATAACTTCTGCATGGTTCTATGAAAATCCAGATAAACCAGATTATTTGTATACGGCTATTAAACTTAAAAATCTAGATATTATAAATCAAAGAACTATATATGCAATGCATTGGCAATTTGAAGGAAAAAACTATGCAGTAGGCACTCATATAATATCCAATGGTGAAATCGTAGGTTTTTTTGCAGGTGAAACTTTTGGTATATTTAATAAAAATAGATATGGTCCATATCATGATGCAAATGGTTCATTTGATCTAGAAAATGATATAGTATTTTTTGAAATACAAAAAAACGTTATTGGAGATCCTAAACCTGGAGATGTATTAACTAAAACAGATGCATGGACTGGACTTAGATTCATTTTTGAACCATTAACTATTCCGCTTGGTGGAGAAGTTGCTAAAGATTGGGCAGGATATGGTAGAGATTATATTATTCAATACTAAAATAGGTTAATATTATTCTAAAAATTATATATGGAGAAAATGTTAATAAAACATATACCATGGATAAATTTGGATTGACATCTAGTTAGAAAATCATATTATAGGTCATTGATTTGTTTTTTTTATATTTATCATATAAAATACTAGTAAAGCTTAAAAATAAGATAGTACATTGATTATAGTAAAAAATTATTAGTATTAGGGGGATTATAAGATATATGACAAAAAAGGTTTTTAGAAAGGAATTAATTTTTGGAATAACAATATTATTTTTTATAACAATGTTAATTCCAGCATTTGAAGCACAATTTAATGAAAATAATAATCCACAGGAAAACAACGTCAGTAATAGCCTGCTTACTCATACTGTTTTAGCAGAACAAGTTACAGCTACATGGTGTCCGTATTGCCCGTCAGCAGCTTATTATTTAAATCAAGTATATAATATGGGATATGATTTTCATTATGTTGCACTTGTATGTGATATGAATACTTATGCAAATAGCAGAAGAGGTGAACTTGGGATTGGTTCATATCCAACAGTATGTTTTGATGGAGGTTATACGAATGTTGTTGGTGGTCAATCAAGTACAACTAATTATATAAATGCAATAAACACATGTGGCGCTAGAACTGTTGCAAATATTAACATAGATTTAAGTGCAATTTGGTTAGGTGATGGTCAAATCGAAGTAAATGCTGCAGTATCTAATAATGGTGCAAGTAGTTATAATGGTCACATTCATGTATATGTAACAGAAAAAACATCAAGATGGAATGATTATGATGGCCTTCCATACAAGTATGCAATGATTAATAATTATGCATTAAATGAAATGATTACATTAGGTGGGGGACAAACTCAGATTTATTCAGTTATATGGTCTGGTTATTCAGATATTACTATGAATAATATTAGAGTTATTGCATCTGTTTTTGATCAATCTACTATGAATGTTGATGAAACAGCAGCCACTGATCCGCAAGAAGGAGGCGGTGGCGGTGGAGGAGGAGGTGGAGGAGACCTCGATCGTCCTTTTATCTTTATAAATAATCCTTCTGAAAATGAGACGGTTAATAATACAATAAAAATATCTGGTAGTGCTTATGATTTAAATGGAACTATAAAGTATGTTTTTCTGAAAATAGGTGACAATGAAGATTGGATAGAAGCACAAGGAACAGAACATTGGGAATTAACATGGAATACTACAACCTTTGAAGATGGGATATATTTCATATCTGCTCTTGCCATTAATAACCATGGTATTCAATCAGGTATATCTTATAGAAAAGTTAATGTAAAAAATAATGAATCTGAAGAACCTGAACCTGAAAAAATCCCTGATCTTGAATGTGAAGGAGTTTTAAGTTGGACTGATTTAACACCAGGTGATATTGCATATGGAAATTTTATTGTAAAAAACATTGGTGACGCAGGTTCATTATTAAATTGGACTGTTTCAGAATATCCTGATTGGGGTACTTGGTATTTTATACCACCCAATGGTAATAATGTTAAACCTGAAGATGGAATAATTACAATTGAAGTTGAAGTCACTATACCTGATTTACAAGAAACTAATTTTTCTGGACAGATAAAGATTAAAAATATGGAAAATACAAGTGATTATGAAATAATCGAGGTATCATTAACAACATACAAAGACAAACAAAATACTATTCTATCCTTTTTGATAGAAAAGCTCCTTCAGCGTTTTCCTATGCTTGAAAAAATATTAAACCAAATAATATAAAACTAAAAATCCTTTTTTCTTTTTTTACATTTTGTTGTTTATATATTGTTTTTCTTCTTAAAATTGTTATATTTGTTTCATATTAATCAATTATATGATATATATTTAAATATTAGTTCATTCATATGTGATAGTTGGGAGTAAATAATATGCAAAAAATAATTTGTATTATTATAGGTTTATTTTTAATAACTACTGGTTTAATTGGAGTTAGTCAAAAGATAAAAACCGATAATGGGAAAAAGATAATATCATTAGAAAAAAATGATTTTGCTAGTTTAAATTTGCAGGGAAATTGGGTTTATGTTCGTAATTATAATAATTACGCACCAAACGGTATGCCTGACTTTGATCAGGAACAAGATGAATGGAAAAAAATCATAAATTATATAAATGCAAATGGCCAACTTGATACGACTTCAACTCAGGGTGATGATTTATTTGTTCAATGTTTACCACCATGTATAGCTCCTGGGGTTAATGCTCATCTTGAAACTACACCCGTAGGTGGTGATAGAGAGAAATTTTATTTCTGTGGACCGACTGCTGCTGCTGACGTTCTCTGGTGGACCGATTCAAAAGTTGAAAAAAATGGTTATCCAGATGGAAATGCTGATACATGCACCTTGGTTACAAATTATTCTGGTATTACAGATGATCATCATTTAAATAATGTACGTCCTTTGATTGAGGATATAGCAATTAATTGGACAGGAACAGCGCTTGATTGCACTACATCTATTCTAATGATGAGAACTGGTTTGCAAGATTATATTGATAATAAAACTAATTTTCAGTATACCGTGAGTAGCTTTACACCAAGTCAGTTTAATATTAATAACTTATGGGATTGGATAAAATGGGGGTATGGAGTTATTTTATTGATTGATTCTGTTGAAGGAGGACACTGGATTGTATTGAATGGAGTAAATAAGAATACACATAAAATTCAGATTAGTGATCCTGATCTTGATATACAAAACCCTACATCAGATCATTCACTACATAATGATGCAAGTATCGTTAGTCATGATACATATAGTCTGGCGACTGGAACTTTACATATTCAGGATTACATTGGTTTAGGTGCAAATATTACAGCTGCTGTTATCGTAGGACCTACATGGATTATTAATCCTAGTTTTCCAATTCCAAATCTTGATATTGGTATTCCACCACAGCCATCAATTGCTAGAGAGCAGATACTGATAAGTAGTGATGCACCAGGGGATGTTGAGGCTATCGAAATTCATTATTATCTACCTGATGGTATAGACTATGATGGAGATGCAACAGTTGATGGTACACCTCAAGAACCAGTTATTATTGGAAACGAGCTGATATGGTATATTGATTTTTTATTTCCACAACAACAAAAAATTATTGAGTTTAACATCATAGCCATAGATCCACAGTTTCAAATACTTAAAAGATGGGTTAGAGGTTGGGGATTTTGTCCAACAGAAAATTCTCAAGTTTATGGTGATAATGTAGGTGAGTTAAATATTATTGATGACATCTTACCAGAAATAGAAAATGTTGAACATCTGCTAGATGTTGTAGAAAAAACTCTAATAATATCATGTGATGTAAGTGATAACTGGATAATCGATCAAGTTAAAACATATATCTCAGGTCCAAATGGATTTGAAGATTCATATGAATTGGAAAAAATCACAGAAGATACATATGAAGTTCTAATTGATATTTTAGAATGGGAATCAGGATTTTATAGTTATTATATTTGGGCAATGGATCTTGGAGGAAATGAAGTTGCAAGCTCTGTATATGATTTTCAAATACCCTCTGAAACACAACTATTAGCAGATGCAGATGGCCCATATGAAGGAAATATTATGGAAGATATAGAGTTTGATAGCACGGTAACTGGTGGAGTTCCACCATATGAGTATTTATGGGATTATGGAGATGGTAATACATCTAGTGGTGATCCTCATCCTACACATAACTATGGAAGTGCTGGTAATTACACAATAATATTAACTGTAACAGATAGTGAAGAAGATACAGCAAGTGATACTACTTGGACGTATATTAATGCACCACCAAACTCTCCAATTATTGATGGTCCACAGCAAGGCAAAGAAGG
>JBFEOQ010000086.1:0-4667 GCA_041550515.1 Thermoplasmatota archaeon
AGTAGGTCATGTCCAATATAAATCAGATTATAATCCAATTCCTGAAAATATTAAACTTACTATTGATAAATATGATGCTTCTAAAGGTGAAGAAATCTTTCTTTCATTTGAAGATACTAAAAGTGATGTTATAATAGGTCTCTTAAGATTAAGACATTCTTCTAAAAAAGATTCTATGTTAGTTAGGGAGCTTCATATATTTGGGCAAACAGTTCTAGTAGGTGAAAAAGCGGAAGAGAACCAATGGCAACATAAGGGGTGGGGGGAACGATTAATGCAAGAAGCTGAACGTATTTCACTAGAAGAGTATGATACACATAAATTAAGTGTTTTATCAGGAATAGGAACACGTAACTATTACAGACGCTTTGACTATAAGCGTGAAGGACCATATATGGTCAAAAATTTTTAAAATATTGATTTAATTAGTACCATCGGTTGACTTTACCACCCTTTCGTATCAAAAGTTCACCACATTTGGGACATAAGATATTAACCCCACCTCGCATCTGAACACTATCTCTAGTTGCTTTAGCAGAAAAAGGTAACCTCCAACCACATTTCTTACATCTAATATTAATCATATCAAACTATCATTCTTTTATCGTATTATTTTTCAAAAACACGATGGCTGAAAAATGATAAACATACTATATACCTTTTTGTTCTTTCAACTATTTATATTTATGCTGCTATAATATCACTGGTATGAAAAAAACACTTGCAATAACTTATCATTAATTGATGTATACACCTTTTAAATGATTCGTAAAAATATTTTCAAATAATATTATTTGCGTTTTTTCAACAAATACTTTGCATTTTTGTCAAGATCTACAAACAAATCCGCAACTTCCTTAAGCTTATGAGATGTAGTTTTACCGAAAGCTACTACTTCTACCCTACAACCAAGACTTTTAGAATGTTCTAGCAAATCAGAAAAATCACCATCTCCGCTTACTAAAACAATTGTATCTAATTTTGGTGCAAGTCTCATTACATCCATAGCTATTCCCACATCCCAATCTCCTTTCTTTGCACCACCATAAAAAACCTGAAGATCCTTTGATTTTACTTCAAACCCCATTTCAGATAGTGCATCATAAAACGTATTCTCATCTTTTATATCCGCTTTAATAACATATGCAATAGCTCTAATTAGCCTTCTACCATCAATAGCCTCTTTTAATATTGTTTTAAAATTTGATTTAGCTGAATATAGCTGCCTTGCAGAATAATACATATTTTGTACATCTACAAATACACCGATCCTTTGATTTATATGTGCAGTTTTTGTCATAAATATTAATCTAATATCATTTTCATCCTTAAAAAACAAATCCCTCTAAAATCAAAAAAATTTATAGTTGTTGTTTGGTTTTTACCAAACGTTTTCAGCTAGTATATAAACTAAAACTGATATAACTATCATTAAACCATATAAGATGTGATAAATTATGAATAAACAAACAGCTCAAATAACAAGCATATTTGTTATAATTATAATCTCATGTGCAGGTTTGGTTGCAATCATTACACTTTCACCACTTGAAAGAGGAAACTATACATATAAACTTGATAATTTTCAGTCTTATGAAGAACTACTTACATTTTTACAAGAAAGATATCAATCAGATAACTACTCTGGAAGATATTATGATTCATTTAATTCTATTTTAGAAAAATCAGGGACTACCTCTGATAGTGTAATTCAAGGTGGTGGGGAGACTCCTTCATATTCAACGACTAATATTCAAGTTGCTGGTGTAGATGAACCAGATATTGTTAAAACCGATGGAACTTATCTTTATGTAGTAGCCAAACAATCAGTCTTTATTATAAAAGCATACCCTGCAGTAGAAGCAACTATTCTTTCGAAGATTACAATTAATAACGTTACTATAAGCAATATCTTTATTCGAGGTGATGACCTAGTTGTATTTGGTGATACAAGTTGGTATTATCCTTATCCTATTCTTGAAGGTGAACTTAAAGAAGAAATGATTAGTCCTGATATCTGGTGGGATGGAACAACGCAAACAGTCATAAATATTTATAATGTCAATGATCGAACAAATCCAATCCTTGATAAAGAAATCAGGATTGATGGTGGCTACTTTAATGCTCGATTAATCGATGAGCATGTTTACGTGGTTGCAATTGAATATACACATAATATTTATTATGCAATTGATGAAAAGAATTATACTTTAAATGTACCTAAAATCAGTATTGATAACATAAGTCAGAATATCTCTCCAACTGATATATATTATGTTGATGTTCCAGAGATTTCAAATTCCATGACTCATGTTATTTCACTAAACTTAGATACCCGTGACGTTGTTCAAAAAAGTTTTTTACTGGGAAGCTCCCAAACAATGTATGTATCAAAAAATAATATATTTTTAGCATCCATTCATTACCCATATTATCCCTTATTTAGAACTCCAGGTAGTATCTCATCAATCAGCACCCAAGAAACTACAATTCTCCATAAAATATCTATCGATGCTGGCGATGTCAGCTATATCGCACAAGGAGAAGTCCCTGGGCGAATTCTAAATCAATTCTCCATGGATGAGTATAACGGATTTTTTAGAATTGCAACAACTATTGGAAATAATTGGATTGAAGATACTTTATCTAGTAATAATATCTATATACTTGATGAAAATCTAAAACAAATATCTCAAATTGAGAATATTGCGCCAGGAGAATCAATCTATGCAGTAAGATTCCTTGGAAATCGTGCATATCTTATTACTTTTGTCCAGGTTGATCCACTTTTCACTATTGATCTATCAAATCCTTATAAACCACGTATACTTGGAGAATTGAAAATACCTGGATACTCTGAATACCTTCATCCATATGATGAAAACCATATAATCGGTATCGGTAAAGAAGTCGATCCAACTATTGATGCAGATAAGGTTCATACCCCTGGAGCTATCTATTATACAGCAATACTAGGATTAAAATTGGCTTTATTCGACGTTAGCGACATTAAAAACCCGATTGAACAAGCAAAGATTGTAATAGGTGACCGTGGAACGGATAGCCCTGCTCTCTATGATCATAAAGCATTTTTATTTGATAAAGAAAAAGAACTTCTTGTAATTCCAGTAAGTCTATATGAGATCTCTCAAGAAGTAAAAGATCGATATATCAACAGTGACGGTAGAGAAGCGCTATTTGGAGAATTCACCTTCCAAGGCGCTTATATATATGGACTTAACCACATAAATGGCTTTGAATATAAAGGAAGAATCACCCATCAATCTCCAGATCAAATGCAAAATCCATCGGATTATTATTGGTATTGGGGTCAATCTAATACAGATATTACTAGAACCCTATACATAGACAATATTCTTTATACAATATCTAATGAAATGGTAAAAATGAACAATCTTAATGATTTAAGTGAAATAAACAGTGTTACTCTAGACTAATTACAAAAAATTTTTAGGATGGGTATCAATTTTTAATACCCTAAAAGTTTTTTATATATTTTTTTATAAATTCCATTATTAATAGATGATAGATTTTAATGTTGTTCTTTACACGTTATTTCTTTAACTAACCTATTTTTTTTATTTGATTCTTTAAGAAAACCTAAGATCATTTTTTTCTGTTCTTCTGTTAATACCATATTTTTTCACCTTCTAGATAAGATTTAATGATAAATCTTATCATGATACTCTCTGTCATAAGTTTTATTTAAATATTTCGTGTAAAAATATCAAAAAAATAAGTTGACATTGAAAGAAAAAATCCCACTATAAGTTATACTCATGAATATTCATGAGTATAATTAGTAAAACATTTAAATTAAACAAAGAAAAATAAAAACCTTTTACCTATAGTAATTTTTTTCTCATCTTAATCTTTAATAAAAAAATATAATTCTGTCAATTGAAAATGAAACTCTAAAAAAAGAGAAGAGAAAAATAAATATTAAATTAAAATGTATAATATAATTTATTAAAGAAAATAATTCATAGTTTTTCTGCAAACTCATCTAATTTTTTTTCCCAACCTTCACCTAGAGCAAATCCTGATTGAAAACCTTTTCCAACCTTAAAATCCACACTTGCTACCTTAATCATATTCTTTTTTGAAAGTAGTTTCTCCATAATGTAAAGTCTGTTCTTATCCATTGCATGAGTATTAATTATACCATATTTCTTTCCATTTACACCTTCAAGTTTTTTCAAAAAAGTCTTCATATTTCTCTGGAGACTAAATGCTTCAGCTGCCGCAGAAAATACATATAAATCTGCTTCAGGCAAAGCAGTGGGATCAACTTCATCAGTTGTTAATATCTGTGTTTCTGCCTTTTTCTCATTTAGTTTATCACAAAGATAATTAGCAATTTTTTTATTATGGCCATATCTTGACCAGTATACAATAGTGCACTTCATATTCTCAGCAAGTACTGGAATTTAAATTCCTATATAAAAAATATAGTATATAATCAAATTTTTTATTGAAGTTATTCTAATGAAATATAACTAAAAAAGGCTAGTACCTTAGATCACAGTTAATATCTTACCAGGTTTTAAAAAATGAAAATCAACATAAAAAACTATATAAATTAACACTCGTTAACCTAAATATTAACCACAAATTAGACTAACATTGTCAAAAATAATATATTA
>JBFEOQ010000087.1:0-4496 GCA_041550515.1 Thermoplasmatota archaeon
ATAAAAAATGAAAACAATATTTAATAAAATTTATACATTAATATTGAAATTATCAATTTAATACAGTTTTATTTCATTAATTTTTCTTTACAATAAGGACAAAAATTTGGTGTTTTAGGTAAATTTAAATTCTTTCCACAATTTTGACAAAAATCTTTTTTCTTTCTTTTTATGTATTTATAGATATTTTATAGATACTAAAAATTTGTTCAAAATAAAATCTTTATACTCATTAAAATAATATTGTACAACTTTTGAATTAAAAATTTAATAAATAATTTTTGTTTAATCACCAAAGAGGTATATAAAAAAATGAAAAATAAAATTCCAATTGTAGGTTTTATTATAGCAATACTGTTATTAGCACCTATTTCAGCTATTTCAAAAGAAACAGTGATTATTGATAAATCTGATCAATATAAACATAAATTAAAACTAAGTTTTAATGAAATTACTTCATTATATAGTGCTATTATCAACATAAAAGACACAGAAGTCAGAGACACAATTCTTAAAATATTTAATGAAAATATAAATGAAAATGATGAATTAAACACATATGCATTATCTATAATGATTAATACAATTGTAGATTATTCTAAAACTGATTATGAAATATATGATTTCATTGATTTAATTAATGCAATAATTGATATAATAATCAATCATCTACTTGAACTCCCAGTTATCATTACAACATTACTTCTTGAAGATGTAATAACAATTTTAAATTATATTAAAAATATTAAAAAAGATATAAATGAAATATTAAGTGGTGATTTAACAGAAGCATTAGTTGCGTTATTTGCACTTTACACTGATGTAAACAGATTAGTTAACAAAATTAAACAGTTACCAACCAATATGGATGAATTTAAAATATATGTAATTGAAAGAATAGAAAATGCAATAAATGAAACTATGGAAACAATAATACAGGATATTTCAAATACAATACAGAAGTTTGCAGAACCAAGACTTGGATATATCAATAAATTTGCAATATCAATTGTAAATATTGTAACCATAACTCCAGAATTCATAAATCATCTACTTACAAAAAATGAGCATTTCAAAATTTTATTTATAGATCTTCCTAAAGCATTCTTAGATTTCAAAAACTCACCTGGGTCTGAGAAATTAGATGGACTAATAAAATTCGGAACATTCATTCTTAATTCCATTAATTCTATAAAGTATGTTATAAATGATTTAACAGATCTACAATTCGAACTGTTAGATGAAGGAACTGAAATTTATAATAATCTAATAGAACTAATGGATTATTACAACTCTGAACCATGGAACTTACCTATAATTATCCAAGGGAATGTATCAATTATCAATGGTGATGATACAATAATTGGTTTTATAGATTCAGAACAAACAGATTCAGAAATAATAACTGAGGAAAATACTAGATACAGCATTAGATATATAACAAGTAATTCAGAAAATAGTTTTCTTTATCATACTTTTATTGTAAAGGCAACAAGTGGCGATAAAGAAAAAACATATGAAAGAACAGCATTCTCAGATGGCGTTATTGAATTACCTATTGATTTTTCAAAAGATAAATCAAAGCAGAAACCAATGATTTTTGAAATAATTCAAAAGGCTTTTTTCAATAAATATATATCTTACTTAGAACTATTATCAAAGTTAATTTGTTAAAAAAACCTTTTTTCTTTTAAATTATATTTTCTCCTTCAAAACTCCAATTTTCTTGTTTATAATTATTTCCGACTCATTCTATTTATAGAATCATGTAAATCAGTATTAATTTTCTTAAGAGATTTTATTAAATCTTTGTACTTTTTTATTGACTTTTCATCTTTTTTCTCTTTTGCATCTTTTAAGTTTTTTTCAGAATTTTTGATGTAATCTTCTACCCGTTGGATTCTCTTATGACAATATATTATTCTTTCTTCTTGAACTTCCTCAAATAATGCTTTTATTGGTTTTTCATGTAATTCTTTTTTTGTCAGATTTAGGAATATTTCATCTTTTAATTTTAAATCTACTTTTTCATCTTTCTCTTCTTTTTCTTCCATTCCATTCATTTTTTTATTTAATTCTTCTAGCTTCTGTTTTATCCACTTATTATGTTCTTCCAATCTTTGCATCAATTCCTCATGTGTAATTTTTTTAGGATCAATTTTCTTTTTTCTATTAAATATGATTCCCATTTTTTCTCCTTAAATTGCTATAAATTATACTTCATTTTCTATTTTTAGACTATCTAATAATTTTATTTTTTTGGTTTTTGTAATTTTAACAATTCTGTCATTTGAAATTCATTCAACTTTTGTTTTTTGCCACATTTTTTACATTTTGCTGTATATTCCCAATCTATTATATCAAAATCAATATCTTTTATACCTAATGGAAAATGTATTAAATCTCCATCTTCATCGAGTTCAACTTTACAATTATACCATTTTTCATCTTCGATATTTTCACAATAACATCTTGTAGATAATACCATTTTCTTACCACATTTACTACATTTCATTTTTATTCAACTCATTTTTTTATATTTCTATCTTAAAAGATTTTCCACAATGTGGTTAAAACCTTGTTTTTTCTTTTGTTTCTTATTTTTTATTATGCTTTCTCTCTGCTTTTTTGTAACAATTTTATAGGGCAATTATTTTTTTATCACCTAAAATTTTTCCGCCCTACAATATAATTCTCAAAACAATTATTTGTTTATAAACTTCTCATTGATAAATGATTAGTAATAAAATAATTTTGATATTTTATTAAACTGAATATTAATCAAATTTGGTAGATTTGAAAATATATATTTTTTTTTTGTTTAATGCCCTTTTTCAAATTCTGTTAAAAAAGTGGTTTTTACAGGAGAAATTTTTTTCTTTTGCCGAGATTGGACATACAAAAAAAGGTTGAATTTTCTAACACTTTTTTTAGTATTTAATAATTTTATGTTGTAATGAGAATTAGATTTTATGCCCTTGATTTTTATATATTTAAAATCCTTGTTTTTTACTTTTTTATTATTGATTAAGATATTTGCTTAACAGTTTCAAGATTTTTTTTGCTGTTTGTTTTTGTTGTTCATTCATTGGCTTCACATCAATCGCTGTACATATACAATGTGAAAGTATTTCTATCTCCAATTCAGATAATTCAAGTTTTAATTTAACCATAATTTTCTTCCTTTCCTGCAATTTTGAAACTAATGTTTGTTTATAAACTTCCCCCTAACAATTGATTATTAAATATGCTAAATAAGAAATTACAGTAAAAATTTAAACAGGATACATAAATTATTCATTTGATAATAATTTAAAAATATCTGGATAGATTTGTACAATAAAACCTTTTAAAATGTTATTTACAAAGTATATTGTATAGTTGGAAATTAAAAAAAATTGGTGGTCACTATAATGTCAAATAAAACTTATATCTGGATTTGGCTTCAAAATAAAAGTATAATGAAAGCTATTTTAGATTCAGAAGAAGGCATTCTTATGATATTTGATGAAAAAGAAAATCTGGTTTTAAAAAGAACAGGGTTGAATAAAGAAATTATTAAACAGATGAATCTAATGTAAAAAAACTAACTTACAAATAAAAAAAACAATAAAATGTTAATAATATTGAAATAGATTATAAAAAAAAGAAGGATATTGTTTTAACACTTAAAATGTTCATTAATTTCATTAGCAATCTTATTACATTCAGATAAATCTATATCAGATTTATTTTCTAAAAATTTATTTCTAATACAAATATGCCGTTTTATCTCAAGATTGACACCTCTAATTAATTTATCTTTTTGGAAACTTATTTCCAAAGAAATATTTTTAAAACTTTCTAATCCGTCTATCATTTCATATAACTCTTGGATATGTAAATCTATTAGGGTAACAATATCGTCATAAATTATTGATTCTCCAAGTAAATTTTTATTTAATTCTACATTCATTTTAACCAAACGATCACTGACTTTAGTCATATAATTCGCTAATGTATTATCGCTATCCACACTTTTTCCTCCTAAAACTTTTAGTTTAAAACAACTAGTCATTTATAAACCTCCCCTTAACCTTTGTTAGTTAAAATAAAAATAAAAAAGATAGCTTTTAGGTATATTATTATTTTATATTTTATTTTTTAGGTATAGACTCTGATATTATCAATAACCTATTCTTAATTTCCAATATTTTTATAAATTCATTTAAAGATATTTTATTAGTTAAAGTATAATCATTTATTCCTTCATTTTTTATCCTCATAATATACCTCAAGTAATACTTTTTAAACAATAGTATTTAAAAATTTCTTGTTATTTTTCCAAATTAAAATTTTTTTTATTAATAAAAAAATAACAAATTGAACAAATGTAATTATAGGAATAATAACAGAGAATATTTAAATACTTGTTTTTATAAAGTATAACATAAGGTGAGGATTATGGATTTAAAATTTGAAAAAGCAACAAAGCTTAATCAACAAATAAAAGATAT
>JBFEOQ010000088.1:0-4430 GCA_041550515.1 Thermoplasmatota archaeon
CTTCCTCTTCCATTGACAATAAACCATGTTTCCTAAACCTCCATATCATTATTATACCTGATAAAGATTCAATTAAACTATCTGACCCGAAACCTAGTAGAGCAGTACTTTTTGCTATAAAACCTGCAAATATTGAAATAATACATTCAACAACATTATATCCAACAGTAAAATAAGATAATTTAAGTGCCTTTGAATGCAAATTAAATGGTTTATCATTAATCATAAATAAATGAATATAGATTTATACAATAAGAAATTTCATATAATTTTCAACTACTTTTTTTCAATTTAATAGTGTTGTAACATTTTGGTATTTATATAGGTTTATTTTGTAATTTTGTTGCATATAAAATTTTTACAAGTAATAACATTTAAATTTAATCATCATATATTAAATTTATATTTTTTATTGAGGGAGGAAAAATAAGATGAAAGAAGAAAAAAATTGTAAAGATTGTTTATATTACAAAGAGATAACTAAACCTTTATTAAAACAACCTATAAGAAAAAATAAACCTCTTGAAATGTTAGACGAATCTATCTGTAAAGTTCATGAGGAAAGATATTCCTCTGATCGTCAATGGTATCCAGTTAATATGAGTTGTTTTACTCCAAAACAATAATCTCTAAGTATAGGAGGTATATTATGAGAACTAATGTAAGTATAATTGTAAATAGTGAAGGAGGAATGATGTCAGAAGTAGCAGAACGATTTAAAGATCTTGGTTTTAAACCTGCTCTGGGATTACATGATTTTCAATATAATTGGGAAGGTGAAAAAGTAACACCTGAAAAGATAATAGAATTAATAGATAAAGTTCAGAAAAAATTAAAAGGACTTAATGTGGGTCTATATTTTATGACAGATTAGTTCTTGATATAATTATAATTATCAAATAATTCTTTCTATTTCTTTTTTCTTATTAATATTGTTTTACTTCTACACCTTTCCAGAAGGTCACATAAATTTTTATATTTTCATATCCTTTTTTTGGTTTTGGATAATACCATGCAGCATCTTTATTAATCTTATCATCTACTACAATATAATAGTAATTTGTATGTCCTTTAAAAGGACAAGTTGTATGATAATCACTATCCTTTAAAAACTACTTTTTTAATGTTTCTAGAGGGAAATAAATATTTACTTCAATCATTTCATAATTATTAGATTCTGCAATTATTTTATTATTCCAAATTGCTTTTACCATTTTTTTAAATACCCCCCAATAATAAAGGAATTATTCATGAATTTAGTTCTCCATTTATTTTATAAAACAAAATCAAATTAGGTATTTAGCTACAGCCAATTTTTATTACAACCTGGAATTCAATTTTATTATCTTTTGTTACCCTTCCTCTTTGTTCTATAACCTCAAACCAATGGATTTGTTTTTTTAAACTTTTTAATGCAATTTTAACTGCATCACAATAACTATCATATGAAACCCCTACTTTTTCTATAATATCGAATTCTTGCATTTCTTTTACCTCCATTTTTTAATAAAGATTAATGGCATTTATGATTTATTAAATATTTTAATTCATTAAGTCATTTTTTTTATGATTGATAATTTTTTTATTCATTATATGAATAAAAAATGCAGGAGGAGGAATTTGAACATCAGTCTACATGAAAAAACAAAAATTCATCCTATCATTAGCAGCATTAATATATATCTAAATTTTATTCAAAATAAATTATGACACAACAAATCCCTTATGAAGTTCTAAAAAAGATTAAAGAAATCGAGATTCGTAACTACCCTAAACTATTATTCGCTATAGTTCAAAATAATATCAATGATTCTGGATTTAGTTTGCTTTTCCGATATATCTCTGGTGAAAATAAAACACGTAGAAAAATTCCAATGACTGCACCTGTTATTACTTCTGAAAAAATTCCAATGACCTCACCAGTTATTACAGCAAAAAATTACATGGCCTTTGCACTTCCATCGTCATATAATAATGAAAATGTTCCGATGCCAACTAATCCTTTGGTACAAATAGAAATACAAAAAGAAAAAACAATGGCAGTTCTTCAGTTTAGTGGTCGTTCTAACGAGATGAAAGTACAAAAGAACATTCAAAAACTTGTCACAATATTAAAGACGCATAAAATACAAATGAAAGGTGAACCAGTTTTGATGAGGTATAATAGCCCATTCACACCTGGTTTTTTAAGAAGAAACGAAGTTGCAATGGAAATTATTATATGATTATTTTAAAATTTTTATGGTGAATCGGTAACAATTAATTCTTTTACAGGTATTCCATCACTCCATAAACCCATATAACGTTGCTGTGATGTGTTACCAAGACAATAATCTCCATTGATCCCATAGAATGCATAATCAGTTAATGCATCAAAAAGTTTCCATGTACAGTAATAATCCATTGCATCAACTGAATTAAAATATGGGCTGCATACAGGTGCCATATGATCAGCTAATAAATCTGGTTCTCCATAATTATCGGTCACTTGTATTATAAAATCTTTTTGTGATATTGATATACGAACTGAACTATAAAAAATATTTTTTCCTGATTCATCTCCAACAACTGTATCATCTTCACCAACTATTACAATCATCAATGTCTCATTAGAGATTTTACTTAAATTTACAGCAGGTCCTAATGGAATTATTGGTTGAACAGTCATAATTGCTTTTGGAATAGGAAGTCCAACATCTAAAGCCATAGCAGCCATATATGCAGTGATACCTCCGCCAAGTGAATGACCAACAATTGCAAATTTATCAATTTCGGGGTTAACATGGTCACCATTCTCTAAAACCTTTATAGCATCTTTTACCGCTTTTATAGCATTAGAGGTAAAAAGTTTATATCCAATAGAAAATCCTAACTGATACCGTGGATATATAACAATATTTCCTTTCTTGACAATATGATAAATCCATTCTAAATATATAATTGGAAAAAATGCACTCCATCCATGATTAAAAACAATAAGAGGAGCAGACTCTGGTTTTGGATTTTCAGGCTCAAAAATCCAAAATTGATATGCACCCCATTTATATTTATATTTTTTAACACTATCATGTAAATAATCTGAGCCACCAGGACCACTAGATGGTTGATTTGGTGGAGAAGGAATATCAGCAGTAGATAAAACAGATCCTATAGAGGAAGTTATAAATAAAAAGAAAATGAATAATACTAATATTTGTTTTTTCATATTTTTCCCACAGTTAATTATCAATAATAATTATTTGTTTATAAATTTCTATTTATTAATGTTATTATATTAAATCTTATATTACAAAAAATTTTCATAGATCCAAAATAGAGTAGTTAACAAAAAATATCTCTTTAATTTATAATTGTTTTAACCTATTTTAGTATGATCATATCTCAATTAAAACATTTTCACCATCGATGCTAACCTTGTAACTTTTTAGATCTGAAGCTTTAGCAAAAGGAATCCATGGCTTTTTTAGGTTTTTACCATTAGTAACATCGAATTGAGCACCATGTCTTGGACAAGTTACTATTTTTCCAACTAGATGACCATTGTTTATTTTTCCCCCGGCATGTGTACATATCCCATCAATAGCATATAGAATACCATTGGTGTTAGAGATTGCATAAGGTTTTCCCTGGATGCTAATTTCCTTTATTGATCCTTGTGGAAATTCTTCTAATTTACCTATATTAAATTTCATATCTTTTCACGGTAATAGAATTTTTAAAATGTTATAAAAATTTTATTAAAAAACTAATGAAAAAAAATCTTTTAAAGTGTCCAACTACAAACATTAATATATACTCAATATATGATTTATATGACTTATATAGACTAATTTATTCATAATTTAAATAGCAGCTTATATGATAGAGAATGCTTATGATTATTGATAGAACCATTTTTCAGATATTCAAACAGGGAAGTAGAACCTACTTTTATAGTAGTTTATTTTTCCCTACCAAAATAAGAAGAAAAGTGTTTATTTTATACGCATTTGTTCGTAAAGCAGATAATTATGTTGATCAAACACCTCAGGATAAAGATGGGTTTTATAGATTTATTAGTCATTTTGAAAAAGCTTGGAAAGGAGAAGAAACTGGTGATATAGTAATCGATTCATTTGTTATTCTTGCAAAAAAACATTTTTTTAAAAAAGCATGGATTGATGCTTTTTTACGTTCAATGGAAATGGATTTGACTAATAGATTTTATTATAAACTTGATGATACACTTGAATATATTTATGGCTCTGCTGAGGTAATTGGTTTATTTATGGCTAAAATTTTAGGGCTTTCTGATAAATCCTTTGAACATGCTAAATTTCTTGGTAGGGCTATGCAGTATATTAATTTCATTCGTGATATTAATGAGGATAATCAATTAAATAGGCTATATTTTCCTAAAGAGGAATTAGAATCATTTGGTTTGGATAATC
>JBFEOQ010000089.1:0-4420 GCA_041550515.1 Thermoplasmatota archaeon
GTTTGCGCCCCAGGGCTTCGTCCCTCACCGTCAGACCCGTTCTAGCTAGACGCCTTCGCCACTGGTGGTCCCCCTAGGATTACAGAATTTCACCTCTACCCCAGGAGTACCTCTAGCTTCTCCCGGTCTCAAGTCTAACAGTCTACCCGGAATTCGTATGGTTAAGCCATACGATTTACCCAGGCATTTACAAGACCGGCTACGGACGTTTTAGGCCCAATAATAACGATCACCACTCGAGCTGCAGGTATTACCGCGGCGGCTGGCACCCGTCTTACCCAGCTCTTACTCTCTCTGCTTTTTAGACAGAGAAACAGTATACACTTACGTGCATACACTTGGGATTCCCTCGTCGCGCTTCCGCGCAGTGTGAAGTTTTCGCGCCTGCTGCGCCCCGTAGGGCCTGATATCGTGTCTCAGATATCATCTCCGGGTTATTGCTCTCACAACCCGTATCCGTCGTAGGCTAGTCAGGTCCTTACCCTGACTACAACCTGATAGTCCGCAGACTCATCCTAAGGCACCGAAGTTTTCAGCCTAAGTGCATTCCAGCATCCTAGACTTATGGAGTATTATTCTCAGTTTCCCGAGGTTATCCTCCACCTTAGGGCAGATTATCCACGTGTTACTGAGCCGTCAGCCGAGGGCCGAACCCTCTCGACTCGCATGGCTTAGTCGAATCCCAATAGCAGTGACCTCCGGCAGGATCAACCGGAATCATACACACTATTCTAATTACAATTGGCGGGTGAATCAAAATTCACCAACACACGTCATTCGTCAGATCCAAGAGATCGCAAGCATATCCTAGGTTTGTTTGCTTTTCTTGAACCTCCACATCCATTTTCCTTTAACCACAGACCAGGAAATGACCTATTCATAGATAGTGCAATACCATAATCTCATAGGTCGACCGGAAAGGTCCGGGTCAATTCGGATTTAAAACGTATATAAAACCAATATATAAAGGTTACATTTATTACTTTATCTATAATTGATTTATTAAAAATATAGATTATTAGAATATAAAGTTTTAAGGATATGTTATACTCAAATTTGTTAAATAAAAAATTTAAAAGAAAATAAAATTTAAGTTAAAATTAATTAAAAAATTCATAAAATATAGTTTGAAATCTAATAGTATTTCTTGTTATTAAACAGAGAATATTGATGTTGAAAAAAAAGCTTTATAGTTTAAATTTAACAAACCAGTAAATATATTATAAAAATTTGTCGCATATGCAGAGTTATTCCATAAAAACAGCAGTGAAACAACTCTGCAACATAAATTGCGACATTGTTTGATACCATGGTTATCCTCTTTTTCATCCCATTTGACTGGTTCGTCTATCGGTTGAAGAGGGACCCTAATTGTGTGGTATCAATTTTTTGTATCCTTGAATTTGCATCTCCAATCATTGTTCATGGAGACCTTCGAATCAAGGACAATAATTATTTATTAAAAATGATGTTTTTATTTGTTTTGGTAGTAAGAATTATTCTTTTATGTTTCTGTATTTGTTTATTTCATCTTTTAATCTAATTGCTGTTTCCCTAGGGTTTTTTGAGTAAATTATTCCTCTTGAAGAGTTTATAATTGCATTTGTACCTTTTTTATTTGTACCATATTTAATAGTTTTATCTATGTATCCCCCTTGAGCTCCGATTCCTGGGATTAGCAATGGAATTTCATCACCTAAAAGGCATCTTATCAACTTTAATTCTTCGTAATAAGTTGCTCCAACTACTGCCCCAATGCATCCTAGGCTACTCCATTCTTTTATTTTATTTCCAACTATTTCAAAAAGATATCCATCAGGTGTTTTGAGATCCTGAAAATCTATTGCAGAAGGATTTGATGTTCTACAGAGTACAAAAGTACATTTAGATCTATATTCTAAAAATGGTTTAACTCCATCAAAACCTAGATATGGATTTACTGTTACTGCATCACAGTTAAGATTTCCAAATAGGCTTTGCGCATATTTTTTCGCAGTATTACCTATGTCATTTCTTTTTCCATCAAGTATTATGATTATATCATCTGGAATATAATTAATCGTCTGTTCTATTATTTTATAACCATTTTTTCCTAAAACTTCATAAAATGCCATATTTAATTTGTATGCACAAACAATATCTTTAGTAGAATTTATTATCATTTTATTAAAATCTAGATAAGGATTTTTACTTTCTTTAAAAAAAATACTTGGAATTTGTTCTTTATCTAAGTCAAGGCCCACACAAAGAAGACTATTATTTCTATTAACTATTTTTGATAGTTTTTCCATAAAATTCATAATCGATCTCATTTGGGGAATATAATTTCTAATTTAAATATATGTTATTTTCTAGTTATCTATTTAATACAATATATAATTCAGCATTTTGTTATTATGAAAATAATTTACGCAGTTTGTTCATGGGGTCTTGGTCATGCAACCCGATCTTTACCATTAATTAGGAAACTAGTAAAGGAAGGAAATGAACTATCTATTATTTCTCATGGTAGATCTCTTAAATTATTAAAAGATGAAATAGGTGAAACCCAAAAATATATCGAAATTGAAGATTACCCTATGTTATTATCTGAAAATTCAAGACAATTTATGGCTAAAAGTATAGTTTATTGGCCAAGTTTTGTAAGCAAAATGATAAATGGACAGAAAAAAATTCAGAAAATACTTGAAAAAGAAAAATACGATCGTATTATTTCTGATGGAAGATATGATATATATAGTAGAAAAACTCCTAGCTTTTTTATTTCTCATCAGATGAGAATAATGAATCCTTTAAGAATTAAAATGTTTGAAAGTGGTAGTGAAATTTTTAACTTGTTTTTTTTCAAACGTTTCTGTGGTGTTATAGTACCAGATTTTTGTAAAAATAATTTATCAGGTGATCTTTCGCATAATTTAAATCGTATAGATGAAAAAAAAATTCATTACGTTGGAGTTCTGTCTGATTTTAAGAAAATAAATAAATCTAAGAATATTGATTATTTAATTTCAATTTCTGGACCTGAGCCTCAGCGCACAATACTTGAAGAAAAACTTATTACACAAATTAGTGATTTAAAAGGAAAAATTGTTGTAACACTTGGAAAAACAGAAAAACTGGATAAATTTAAAAAAGATGGAATTGAAACATATTCATTTTTACATAGTGATAAGCGTGAAGAGTTTTTAAATAGCACAAAATTAGTAGTAGCTCGAAGTGGATATTCAACAATACTTGATCTTGCAGTTATTGGAGCTAAAGCTCTTTTGATTCCAACACCTGGACAAGTCGAACAAGAATATCTAGCTGAATACCATGATAAAAAAGGTAATTTTTACAATGTAAATCAAAATAAAATTGATTTACTTTTTGATGTTGAAATTGCTAAAAAAAGAACTGGTATCACTAGAGTATGTGATGTTGAAAAATCTGTTGAAAATATTATCGATATTGTTATGTCTACCAATAAAAGTCCTTTTAGTTGAAGAGATTATCTTAAAGTAAATCATATATACAAATATTCTATTTGCTGAAAAAATGGAGGTTACTATTATAAATCTTAGAAAACTAACTAGTAACTGGGTTTTCTGGTTAATAATAATAACTATTGCTGCAGTTATAATTAGATCATTACCAGCATGGACTAATGCTGCATGGGGATGTGATTTTGGTATATATTTAGGTTTAACCAAGTCATTTGTTGAAAGTGGAGAACTATACAATCCTTATTTCGGTTGGGGTGGATCATATCAATACTTCCCAGTACTATATGCAATAACTGGTCTTGCTCATTGGATTACAAATATTGATGTACTTGTACTTATGCCAAAAATTGCACCTATTTTTGGTGGACTTACAATTTTAATTTTTTATTTTTTAGTTTATGAGCTCATAAAAGATAAAAAAATCGCTATCTTATCAACGCTATTCCTAGCATTTTTGCCTTTTCATGTGTATCAATTAAGCCATGCATCACCACTTACAATGGGACATTTTTTTATGATTTTTTCAATGTATCTATTTATAAAGTATAGACAAAATCTGTTGTATTTAATTCCTCTTATAATGTCAACTATTTTACTCATTATGTCACATCATTTAACAACATATTTCTACATTATTTCTTTGATATTTATCATATTTTTTGAAAATGCAAGTATCGAAGATCCTAGCATAAAAAAATGGACCGTATCAATAAAAAAAGATCTTATTTATATCATTTTAACAAGTGTTTTAGTTTTTTCTTATTGGGCTTTTATCGCAACACCCGTGTATTATAATTTCATGAACTTTGAAATCTCAATAGTAAACTATAAAATTGCATCAATTTATGTGATAATCTTATTTTACATTTTATTCTTTTTTTCATTATGCTTAGCAATTTTAATAAGACGATTCAATATTTTTATTAAAAAATCAA
>JBFEOQ010000090.1:0-4395 GCA_041550515.1 Thermoplasmatota archaeon
AACTTTTTTCTTTTAAAACTAAATTAGGCATAGGATATTGACATAAAACAAAATGAGTACCACCGGCTTTTTTAAATTCCCTAACAGCTTCAAGAAATCGACCATCACGTCGTAAATGAAGATGATTATCAAAAATTATCAAATGAATTTCACACCTCGAAAATACCAATATGTAAAAAGAAAAAAGTTTTTAAAAACTATTTATATAATCATTTGAATTTGTTGCTTTTAATCATCAGCTTCGCTTAAATGTAAAGTTATACCATCTTTTAACTTAAATCTATTTTTAAACTTATGATCATTCTTTGATAAAGTATTGATAACTCCACGTGCAAATATCCAGCCAAAATAACCTGTGAAAAATGTAAAGAAGCCAGTAATGCTATATGTAAGAATCATTTGAGTATACATTTTATCGATTAAAAACATTGAGGTGATACCAACAGTTATAAATAAAAATATAAAGAAAAAAACCCATCTTAACTCATATATAGGTATTAATATTCTCTTTGGAATGAATTTAAGTAATTTTATTTTCTTCATACGTTTTGATTTTGTAATATATCGAGAGTATCTCCTATGTGGCAAATTACTTTCCTCCTAAAATGTTGAAATACATTATTAGAGCATGCAATCCCATTTATTTGGTATGAAATTTGAATATAAAAAACTGTTTTGCATATGAATATGTTTAAGTATAATGCAATTGCATATGCACATAAAAAAAATCCCAATTTTTAATAATTAACTAAAAGAAAAAAAATATTTTTTTAATTTTTAATGATATTAAAATTAAGCGTTTGAAATTATTCTTATTACATCTCCATCTTTTAATTTGTAATCTGCTCCAATAATTCTTTTAGTTCGTGCATCGATTGCCCTTATAAAATTATCACCTAGATCTGAATGAACTTTATATGCTAAATCTTTTGCAGTACTACCATTTTTCATAAAATGAGCATCTGGTAATATTCTATCTTTTTTATCTTTTAGATGAGTTTCATCTTCGACAGGATAAACAACAATGAGATCAAGCATTTTAACTGCTTCTTCTATACATTTTTGTATACCTGTTGATCCATATTTTAAAAGTACATGGTTTTTTATATATTCTAATGCTTTTTTCTGTTTTTCATTAAGTTCATCGGATTTCACAATTTCAAGAGAGTTACTCCCAGGTGTATAATCAATCAAACCTTTTTTTGCTGCATTAGAGAGTGCAAGTTCTGATTCAGCGCTAGTTGGAACAACGATATAACCTTTTTTTCTTAATGTTTGAGCTTTTAACATTAATTCATCTGTTGCAATATCACATTTATTATAAGCGATAAGCATTGGTTTACTATGTTTTCTAATAATATCTGAAAAATTAATTAGATCTTCATCTTTCCATTTAGTTGGTTTTGATATATCAAGTTGTAAGTCTCTTACAGCTCTATGTATATGATCTTCATTTATACCTAAGCCTGTTAGTTTCTCTGCAAACATATCCTCCAATTTTTTAGCTTCCAATTCAGAACGTCTTGCTATTGTATCCCAATCTTTCTTAATAATATTAAAAAGCCACATTGTAATTTCTGTTTCTAGAAATTCAACATCTTTCAGTGAATCGTGTTGCCCTAAACCACATGGATTTCCTTCTGAATCAGCACTCCCAGACGCATCAACTATGTGAATAAATGCATGAGCTTGACGTAGGTCATCTAAAAATTTATTACCTAAACCTCTTCCTTTGAATGCATCTGGTACTAATCCTGCTACATCTATTGCTTCAATTGGGATAAATCGAGTTCCATTAATACATTTTGAGTTGTTTGGTGTACATTTTAAATTAAAATCTCTACAAGGACATGGTTTTCGAACAAACATTACACCATGATTTGCTTCAATAGTTGTAAAAGGATAATTAGCAATTTCAGCATGTGCATCAGTAGAAGCATTAAAAAAAGTAGATTTTCCTACGTTTGGTTTTCCTACAATTCCTATTTGCATTCCCATAAATATTTACTCCAAAAGATCGTCAACTTCATCTATTATATCAGTATTTTTTTCAAATCTTTCAACTTTTTCTTCGGCTTGAATTTTTGATGGAGATTTAAATGAGAAACCTTTTTTTGCAAACAACTCTCCGTTTACACTACTACTTTTTGTAAGATAGATTTTTTCTGCAGTAATTTTTCCAGCTATATTTGTTTCATCTTCTATTTTTACATCTCCTAATGATTCTATATTTCCTTGTATTTTTACTTTTTTATCACAGAAAATGTCACCTGTCGCCCTTAAACTACCATGAAAAATCGTGTTTTTCTCAATAAAAATATTTCCTTTAACATCATAGTTACCAAGAATCTTTGTTTTTTTACCGACTTTAACATTACAATCAATTTTTGATTTCTGAATTCCGATTATAGAGTTGTTCGGAATAAATAAAAATATCTCAGAGATAGGTATCATATCACCATCATTCTCTTCTATTTCTGAAAGAATTCTTTCTATTTCCTCAGAGTGTCCAATTTTTAACAACTGCAATAGATATAAAAAAACATAAATAACAACAGGTATTGGACTTCGAATGTTTATCCAACCTTTGGCTTCAAAACCTTGATCTATTTCAACACTATCACCAACATCAAGATCTCCTTTCAAAGAAAGTTTACCTTTGATTTTTACTTTCTCACCAAAATAAACATTACCACCACTATTTACATTACCACCAATATTTGAGAAAATATCAATACGGATATCCTCAGTTGCATCTAAATTACCATCAATTATTACATGTTCACCAATAAAAATTCGACCATCCGTTTTTATACCAAATTGAATAAGGCAACGATCTCCAATTACAACATCTCCCTTTGTGACTATTGTCTTTTCTTCAAATTTTGTATTATTAGGAATAACCAGAGTTTTTCTATCAAAAACCATATGTCAAAAAACAATATCTAATAATCTATTATAAAGCCAACGGCAAAAAAAAGAGGATTTATTCGGTAAGCCATTTTTCATCAATACGAGTATAATTTGAAATCTCTTCTGTTTTAAACCACAGATTTATTTCAAATTTTGCAGTATCTATACCATCGCTACCATGAATAATGTTTCGACCGATGAACTGACCAAAATCACCTCGTATACTACCTGATGTTGCTTCAGCAGGATTGGTTTTACCCATCATATTTCGAACCAATTCAATAGAATTAAATCCCTCAAGAACCAATGCTACAACAGGCGAGCTAGTTATATATTTTACAGTAGGATCAAAAAAAGGTTTACCTTTATGTACAGCATAGTGTTTTTCTGCAAATTCTTTATTTACTGATACCATCTTCATAGCGATAATTTTAAGTCCTTTTTTTTCAAAACGTTTTATAATTTCACCTATTAAACCACGTTGAACGCTATCAGGTTTAATCATTACAAATGTTCTTTGTTTTTCCATAAACTATCACCAGAAATTGTAAATCTGGATAAATCATATGTATAAAGATTTAACTATTAAAGTTGGAAACTTTTAAAAGCAAAATAAATAATAAAACTTGTAATGTTAAAGGTTATATGTGCAAAAATAGATGCATAAATATTACGAGTTTTAATAACAATATATGCTAATATAACACCCATAATCATAGGGAATAAAACGGGATATATTTTACCATAACTCATATGAGCAAGACCAAAAAGTATTGCAGTTGAAAAAATTGCAACATTTTGACCAGCATAATATTCAATTTTATCTAATAAAAAACCCCTGAAAAAAATTTCTTCTGCAATAGGTTGAACTGAGACAAGTATAAACAATGTTGCTGGTGTAAAATATCTCTCCAAATCCTGTATATTACCAAGATCTTCAGGGTCAACACCAAGAGCTATTAAAATAAGTTCAATTGCAAAAAATATTATAAAAATAATTATTACTGAGATGATGCCCCATAAAAAAGCTACATCTATATTTTCAGATGTTAGTTTTAACTTTTTAACAATTTTTTGTAAATCATAATTATTTACTATATAATACCATATAACTGGAATAATAACCAGTAGTCCAATTATAAGTAACAACTGAAAGATTAAAATTGATACCTGAAAAAACATTGATTCAGAAAGATTCTCCAATTCTATGGTATTTTCAGAGGAAATAACATCAAAAAAAGATAGATATGGCATAATTATTATAAAGGTGAAAGTTAACAACATCAAAAATAAAGCAAATAGATGAGATGATTTTTTTAAAGTAAAGTCCATGAAAAAAAGTAAATATTTATTGTTAGATAAAAGTTTTTAAATATTAGATTTTCTATCCACCAAACCTGCAAAGGGCCTGTGGGGTAGCTTGGTCCATCCTTTTAGCTTTGGGAGCTAGAAACTCCAGTTCAAATCTGGGCAGGCCCACTT
>JBFEOQ010000091.1:0-4253 GCA_041550515.1 Thermoplasmatota archaeon
TGATAATTTTTGATAATCATCTTCATTTACGACGTGATGGTCGATTTCTTGAAGCTGTTAGGGAATTTAAAAAAGCCGGTGGTACTCATTTTGTTTTATGTCAATATCCTATGCCTAATTTAGTTTTAAAAGAAAAAAGTTACAAATCATGTTATCATCAAACATTTAAGATGGCTGATGAAATACGTTTAAGGATTGATATTGGGATTTTTGTGACAGTTGGTCCTTATCCTGTCGATTATCTAACTCTTATCGAAAAATTTGATAGAAATAAAGTAATTGATATAATGAAGAAGGGAATGGATGAAGCAGCCGAACTCTGTACAGAGGGAAAATGTATTGCAATTGGTGAAATTGGAAGACCTCATTTTCCAGTTGATGAAACAGTTATAAAAGATTCAAATAAAATACTTTTATATGGTATGCAAAAAGCAAAAGATGTAAAAGTTCCTGTTGTTTTACATACTGAAAGTACTACACCTGAATCTTGTAAAGAATTTGCCGATTTAGGTAAAGAAGTAGGTCTTAAACCTGATAAAATTATTAAACATTTTTCACCACCGTTAATACTCAAAGATGAAAATTATGGTTTAATGCCATCAATTATTGCAAGTAAAAAAAATATTCATAAAGCTTTTAGTAAAGGTACCAGATTTATGCTTGAAACAGATTATATCGATGATTTAAAAAGACCAGGTGCTGTCTTAAGTCCTAAGACAATTCCTAAAAAGATGTTGTCGTTACTTGAAAACGGAATCATAACAGAGGATCAAATATACAAGATACACAAGGAAAATCCCGAAAAAACGTATAATATTTGTATAAATTAATAATCATTATTAATTAGTAGATTATGTCAAACAATGAGGTAGGTAAATATAATGAACGCTAAAAGAAGAAAATGGGATATGCGAACAATTCTTATTATACTAATAATAGCTATTATAATAATTGCTATTATTTTCGTAGTTTTAAATCCTCCCAGTGGCACTATTACCGCTTTAAATGTTCAGGAGATTATACAAAATAAAGATAAATATGTTGATAAAAATATAACTGTCGAAGGATACTATTATATATCAATTGATGGTCCTAGTTTAGTTGCTGCTACTACAGTATCAGACCCAAATCCTAATATATGGTTAAATTTAAATGAGAGTTCTTTAAATATAGCTAAACAAGTAGCAGGAAATTTAACTATTAGTAGTAATCAAAAATATCGTGTTGAAGGTGTTTTACAAAAAATTGAATCTCAATTAGGAGGAGCCTATTATTATATGATAGTAAACAGAATAAAAGTAATATAAAATATTAAAAATCTTTATTTTCATTTTGACTTTTTAACACAAAGAATTTTTATATAATACGATTTAGAAGGATAATACAAGGTTAATTATAGAATGATAAAAGAAAATAAAAATACTAATAAAAAATTATATAATAATATCAAAGTAAAAAATAAAAAAATAATATTACTGATTACATTATCCGTGATAATACCTTCATCAATATTTGTATATCTTTATAGTACAAATTATTTACCTTTCTCAAATGAAACAAAACAACCTGCGGGTAATATTGAATCGATAAATGTTCAAAAATATTTTGAAGATCACCCAGAAATTAAAGAAATGCCAAATCTAAATAAAATAAATTATAATGCTTGGAGAACAAATTTAACAATTAAACAGTTAGTTGATTCATATAAACAAGATTTATTAAAAGAAGGATATGACCTCCAATACGAGAATACTATACTATTAGATGGAAAAGAATACTATGTTTTAGGTTTCATTAAAGGTCTTACTGCAGTAGGTATATTAATTTCCAGAAATACAATAAATATGAATAACTACTACTCAGAGATAATATATGCTACAGGTAACATCCTTGACTTTAACGAAATAATAGATTGGTATCAATCTCAATTATCAATATAATTTTTAACCAATATACTTTAACTCTTCACTTTTTTCTTTAGACATTCCTTCTATTTCTTTTAAATGATGAGCGATACGTTCTATTTCTTTTGCTTTTTTTTCAAGTGCTGAAAGACTTATTTTGATATTTGTAATCTTCATAAGAACATTTAAAACTGCTTTAGCACTTTTTGGATCGACTAAATATCCAGGAGTTTCACCCATAAGACAGACACCTTGTAAACCTCGTAATTTACCAAGACCGATTAGTAATCCACTTGCACCTACTATTCCACCACCAGGTTCATTTTTCTTAAAAATAGCACCATATTTTTTCATCTGTTTGACAAGATATTTATCTGTTGTAGCGCATAATACTTTAGGATTTTCTATTTCATATCCAAGCCCATAGCCTCCAAGTGTATATATTTCTTTAACTCCCATTTCTTGTACTACATCTAAAATTTTTTCTACAAGCTCATATTGACCTTGGGAAGATAATCCTTGGTAGTCTCCGGTAAGTAATACTAAATCATGTTGATCTTTATTTTTTGCATTCCAGTAAAAGAATTCGTTGTTTACAAGTTTAATAGTACCATCTGCATTTATAAAAACTTGTGGAGGAAAATCTTTACAATGCAATTCTGCAAATTTTTTTGCATTAATTGATTCGATTATATGTTCAACTGCTAATTTTCCAACATTTCCAATACCTGGTAATCCTTCTATAAATATTGGATTTTTTAATTTAGGTTTTTTTCCAATGTATCTAATATCTACATTATCCATATCTATCACTTTTTCATAGATCTTTTTAATTCTCTTCTATATTTTCCATAATAATCCTGTGGAGAAAATCTTGGAGGATTTTTGCTAATAGACTTATTATTACATCTATGACATTTCTCATCTAATGTATAGTCTTTACAATTTTCGCAATAAAGTATTTTACTCATTTAATCATCGAGTTTACGATGAAACTCACATTCTCCTTTATATTGTTTAATATAATTTTCAACTTTTTCAACTGCTTTTTTAAGCTGATCTTCAGCAATTTTGTAATCAGGAGCTTTAACTGTTATAATATAATTTGGAGCTCCTAAATATTTAGCTCTAATCTCTACATCTTCATATTCACTTTTTTCAGCTTCATTTAGAGCACTTCTAATATATTTTATACCATCTGGAAGCCAACAGGTTAGTTTAATATATCCCTTTATATCAACGAAAGGGATTTGTATATTGGATTTTGCAATTTCTTCAAAACTTTTTAACCATTCTCCTTGAAAACCCTCATTATTAAGACTTTCAATATCATATGCTGCTTGCTCAAAAGCAGCATATAATGTGCCATATTTTTTTATAAGTTCTTTACCAAAATCATTATAACACTGATCAACAGTTTTACCAATTTGTTTTGCTACCATCTCAAGAAGTTTTTTTGATTTCTGGCTATTTTTCCAATCTTGAATTTTATCTCTTTTTTGATGTTCATTAACTCTCTTTAAAGAAAGATCGATATGTTGTTTATGTGTATCAACATGGGTAACCTTACAGACAACTTTTTGTTTTTCTTTTATATGATTTCGTATTCGTTTGACCCATCCAGTTGCTATTTCAGCGATATGAATAAAACCTTCTTTCCCAGGGTATTCATCAAGAGTTACAAAAGCACCAAAATTCTGAACCTTTACAACAGTTCCAACGACTAGTTCACCTTCTTCAGGGTACTCTTTTTTAAGCATAATATACCCTTATTCAATAACCTCTAAAATTTCACCTTTTATCTTTGCTTTTCCACCGTTAGGTATTGCAAGTTTACCACCACAGATATGACAAGATACATATGTACTTGCTTTATTGAATAAAACTTGCTCATTTTCACAGTCTTTACAACGAACTTTAATAAATTTACTTTTTGGTTTTTCCATAATTATTCACTAACCTCTACTTTTTTAGCTCTTATGCTGGGGGGTTGAATACTTTTTTTACATTCAACACAGGTATATTTAAGATTAGCTCTACGTGTTGTTTTTTCACGTCCTTCAGGTTTAGGTCTTGGGAAGCCACGATATCCACTTGTAACACGACGGAAACGACGTTGACCTTGTTTAAGCTCACTTGCTTTTCTTTTTTTAATTCTATGAATTTCGTGTAATGTATGTTTTTTACATGATGTGCAGTATCTTTTTATTTTCCGTGGTCTTAACATATCTTGACTCCTTAAATTGAGATTATTAGAATGAAAACGTAATAAGAAAGTAATATATAAAATATAGCCGTCTTTTTCGAGGAATAAATAACTTTCACTATGTATTTTTATCTAATAATAAA
>JBFEOQ010000092.1:0-4019 GCA_041550515.1 Thermoplasmatota archaeon
AACTGATCCGGATTATAAACAAAAGGACAATTATCACAAACATCACCAACACCATCACCATCACTATCTAACTGATCCGGATTATAAACAAAAGGACAATTATCACAAACATCACCAACTCCGTCTTGATCTGTATCTAATTGATCCGGATTATAAACATATGGACAATTATCAGAAATATCACAATAACCATCACCATCAGTATCTATACAAACTTCCTGATGAATACTTGCACCCATTATCTGGTTATCTTGAGCTCCAATACTTGAACCATCGAGAAGATACAATCTGAAATGATAAGGACCTCCACCTATCTGACTTGCTCCTAAACCAATTCCCCAATACATAGGATTAATATTCGGATCGCCAGTTAACGCAAGATGACCTGCCATTTCAATTAAGATTTCATCTGAACTTGATACCCAGGTTAATTCATAATCAATATCTGAATCACCTGTATCTCCTCCATTTGGAACTGTATGTGAAAAACTAGTAAATGAAGCTGAGATTATTGGTTGATTTCCACATATCCTAATTTGACGGTTACCCCAAGTAGCCTCATAAGCATTTATTCTAGATTGAGTTGAACCATCTTTACTAATAAATGGATCATCAGGGACGTCAACAAAAATTTCATAAGGAGGAGTTTGTTGATGTAGATTTTGAATTAAAGTAGCAGTAATACCAGGATCATACGATGGACCCCACGGATTATAAGTTAAGGGCGGAACATTACCTTGATTCCAATCTGTTAACCAATCATATGCATGAATCCCAAGCTTTGTTGATTGATGAGAAAACGTCAATGTATGAATATCACCAGAAGTTGCAGGAATTTCAGAAAAAACAATTCTTTGAGGAACTGACATACCCTCACGATAAAAAGAATTTGTTTGTTGTAAAATAGAATTTATCCAGCTATCTAATACATTAGCATACTGCCTAAATGAAGATCTTAGTACCATATTTACAGTTTGAGATAAAACTGAATCATTAGAGTATTTTATTTCTTTTATATGTTCGGATTCACTCTGATTTATTGATAGTGTAGAGGGTATACTTGATATAATCAATATTACCGTGATAATTAAAATTCCCAATACTTTTACTTTACCATTTTCATTTTTTAAAAAATCCATTAATAATTTTTTTTTCATTTTTTCCCCCACTCATTAAAAAAATTATCTCTTACTCTTATTTAATATTATAAATTATTATATAAAGGTTATCTTAAATAAATTACAAATTTATTTTAAGCTTTATATAAAAAATTATTTGATTTGGATAAATGATATAATGATATTCTTTCCAATAAAATTTATTCCTTTGATATTCTAACATAATGATAGAAAAACAAAACAAAAATTAAAATTCTAAATATCTTTTCTTTCATCACTTTTTCCCAATATATAAAAAATTATTTTTCATATCTTGTAAATTTGCTTAGCATATATTATTAATCAAAATAGGATTATAGGTAACAAAACTAAAAAAAAGAAAAAAATCAACAAGATTTTAAAATAATTTTTAGTAAAAAAGAAAAAGATTTTAAATATAAAAAATAAATAAAAAAATATCAAATTTCATAATTATCAATAGAAATTTTCTTCTAAAATATGCTCATTATTTAGGAAATTATATATACATTTTAATTTATTATATTAAACAACAAATAAAACGAGGGAATCTTATCACTAAAAGCTTATCTATAAAAATATTTGTCCTTGCAGCAATATTTTTACTTATCGCAAGCACAATAACATATATCTATTACATAGAAAGCCAAAAAGAAAACGAAAAAGATGAAGAAGAATACATCAAACCAAAAATCTATGATGACTCAATATGTGCACAAGATAGTATCCAAGGTTTATTTTTTGAAGTAAATAGAATACATAAAAAAGGAATTGAAAAAGAATTTAGAAAAATTGGAAACTCTTGGAAACAAAAACCTAACTATCATTTTATAATAAATGTCGATGAAGAAACTTGGAATGGTTTATCTATTAATACATGGGACACAGGTTATATTGCATGGCATCAAGTAAAAACAGTAGAAAAAGGTACCGAAAAATCAAAATGCACTTTTAGAATCCTAGAATATAAAAAACAACTATTTAGAACAGTAGAAGAAGAAATAGATAGTTTTACAGTAACATATGACTATAGAACAGGCCGCTGGGATGGAGATGATTATTTCAATGATTCAGATGGATATGGATATTTTAATGGAGAAAAATATCAAATCTGGTTTACAATACATTTTTTTGACAATGATGGAGATCAAATCCCCTATTGGACTGAAACAAATATATTGGAAACCAATCCATATTCTGACGATAGTAACTTAGATCCAGATAATGATAATATTCCAACAACTTGGGAATGGAGATGGGGTTATAATCCAAAAATATGGGATAATCATACATATTTAGATCCAGATAGAGACGGAATAGAAAATATTGAAGAATATAAAATGCAAAAATGGCTTTCAAATCCATATAGACAAGACATTTATCTTGAAGTAGATTTCATGGAAAAAGGTAATTGGTATGAAGTAGAACATATACTATGGAAAGAATCACAATGGATGGTAATGGATAAATTTGCAGAACATGAAATTACCCTCCATATAGATGATGGATGGCCAGGTAATCCAACAAATGGAGGTGGCGAATACTTATCTTACAATCCTCATACAATATGGTTTAAAGATGGAATAGCCTCAGAATATTACAAATATCATTTCCCAGATGAAAGAAAAGGAATCTTCAGATATGTATTCATACAAGCAGGTAAAATCGGATGGAACTCTGCACCAGGATTAGATTATTATCCAGATACAATCACTTTACCATCTAATCGTCAATGGTATGCAAAAACAATGTATTTACCTGCGGTCACACCAAAACTTATGAGATTAACACAAGCCGTTGGCTTAATACATGAAATGGGACATTCATTAGGAATAAACAGTAGAGTATGGGCTGGATGTGACAATTTTACACAAGTAGGAAGAAATGAACTACCACAATTACAAAAATTAAAAGCCAAACTAGAGGCAAATAAATACTGGGAAACATACGAAAGTGTAATGAATTATAACAAATTTGGAAAATATGTAATGGATTACTCAGATGGAACAAATGGAATTCGTGATTTTGATGAATGGGGATATATTGACTTAACATACTTCCAAAAACAACCAAATTGGGTATTTGGTTTTGAAGATTAATTAAATACAAAAATTTTTTTTTTAAAAACTAAATTAATAATAGATCTTTCTCATTAATAAAATACTGAGTAAAAAATAGAAAATTTTTAAAAAAAATAATTTTCAATATAATTCAATTATATACTTATATTATTAAATTACTCCATTCTTCCACCATTTTAGGGTTTGGTATACCATTAAATCGAAATATTGACAGTACATCTAGAACATTTAATTCTATGAGATTTGGTTTAAGAGCATTCTTATAAAAATTTACAGTTTTCTTTGCATCTTTTATATCTTTTGACCATAAAATACCTAACAAATCTTCTTTACCATGAAGAAACATAGATGTCGTTAATCCTAATCTAGTTACGTTATTTTGAATAAATTCTTCACTTGTTACTTTTTTTAATAATTCCTCGCGGTTTATAGATAAATCCATTTTTCCTATTAATACAAATGGTTTTAAACCAATTAACCTTGTGTCAAATATCGCCGTATATCCCCAGATAAGTTTTTGCCTTTCCATTTCATTTATTATTTTAGCAACTGTTTGCCTCGTTAAACCTGTTTTTTTAGATAATTCACTTAATGATGCTCTAGCATTTTTATGTAATTCTTTTAATATCTTTAACTTATTTGTTTGTTTAATATCATCCATAAATTTATGTATATAACAATCATGTATATTAACAATATGTTAAAAAAAAAAATTATTTTCTTTACAATTAAAGGAAAAAATTTAATTTTTATCACAATTTGTTATATATATGAAAAAATTGTTACATTAGAAATAAATATT
>JBFEOQ010000093.1:0-3559 GCA_041550515.1 Thermoplasmatota archaeon
CAATTAAGTTATAGTGAGTTAACTGATTATATATCATAAATATTTTATAATTCATAAATAAACTAGATAAAAGATTTTAGCCACTATTTTATTTCTAAATAATATTCAATAAAGTAATGTAACAATATATTTTTATCTACTAATTTAATTATATTAAAAGCTATTTTATGGTATAATAGTTAAATATAAGTATAGGGATTCAATTTTATTTATTATTTTTGGGGGAATAAAAGGATATGATAAAAAAAATATTATGTATATTATTAGTAACGCTGTTAACTTCATCTGCTGTTCTTGCAATGGAAAAAACTGTAACAACTGAATTAGAATTAGATGATCCTCCTAAAGATATTGATTGGACCTCAAATAGCAATAATGTTGCCGATTGGCTTCATATGGATATTACTGCAAATGGCCATCATGGTCGTGTTGATGGTGTTGATGATACTAATGGTGATGGTAAAGTTGGATATTGTGATTATGTTATTGTTAACTGGATAAATTTGAAAACGAGACAACCTTACTGGAAATATCATTGTAAAAAAGGTGAATATATTGACGATCCAGATGACCCAGATTATGGGAGATGGGCGTTCGAACTTGATTATAAATCAAAAAGTAAAAAATTACCAAAAATACAATCTTGCTGTCATTATGTTGATGATGATAATATAGGAGGTCCTTGGGATGGATCTTATGAGCATCCATATCGTAAATTTCAGGATGCAATCGATGCAGCATCACCAGGAGACCAAGTAATTGGATTAGCTGGTACATATAATGAAAATATAGTCATAGATAAACCAATTGCTTTAACATGTGATATACCTATTGAATCAACAGGTATAAGAATATCCGCTGAAACCTCAGCTAGTAGCACTATTACATTATATGCTGATATTATTACAATTTCTGGTATCAGTGTTAAAGGTCCTCAAGATTATGAAGAAGGTGCGGGATTAGAAATTCATTCAAATAATAACGTTATTATCGGATGTGACATCTATGATTGTGTTAATGGTATCTATCTTTTAGATCCTGCAAATAATAACTTGATTATTGAAAATAAAATCCATGCATGCGATTTCAATTTTTTTGTTGGAAGTGATCCTTTCGATAACCTAATTTATCATAATCAGCTCTATGATTCCAACTATTTTAATGCAAAAGATCTAAGTATTAATTTTTGGGATGATGGAGAAAGCCGTGGTAACTATTGGGATGATTATGAAGGAGAAGATGTTGACGGGGATGGTATAGGTGATGAACCCTACCCGATACAGGGTAATATAAATTTTGATAAATATCCAATAAAAAATAAATCTATGTACCCATTTAACACGAATCCATATATTGGTAAATTTGAAGGAGAAACAGAAGGAAATACTGGAGAACAATATGGATATGCAGTAAAGTTTTATGATAATGAATTCCACGATGGCGTTCTTGAAATAGATTGGGATGACGGAAGCGATATAGAGTACTCAGATTATCTTGGAGCAGAACAAGAATATATATTTTATCATACTTGGGCAAATGATGGAAATTATAATATAAAAGTTAGAGCTCATGACATGCTTGGAGGAATAGGTGAATGGGAGACATTAGATGTAACAATGCCAAAAAACAAGTTTTTTACTTTAGATGATTTTTACAAACAACTAATTTTTCGTTTTCCTTTCATTGGAGAAATAATAAACCAAATACTAATTTAACCTAAAAAAAAATCAAACTTTTTTTCTATTTTTTATTCATATTTTACAAACTATTTATTATATTTTGATTATAATGTTTAACATTTGTTTCATATTATATGCAAAAAATTTAAATAAAATTAATATATTCTTTTTTTATAAAACTTTTTATCTGTAGTTGGGTAGGAAAAAAATGGGTAAATGTATTGAATGTAAAAAAAATATAGGACTTTTCCAAGGATATAGACATCCAACAATGGGTAAAAATTATTACGTTTGCAAAGATTGTTTTCATATAATTTCAAAAAGTGAAGACCAATGGAGAGAATTTGTTAAGAAAGAATTTGAGGTAACAAACCAAATATTATAAACTCTTTTTTTCTATTTTATACTGTTTTTTACATTTTGTTGATTTTAAGTATATTTTTTAATATTTGAAAATTATTTTAAATAGATGTAATAATTATTCGATAGTAGATTGGAAAGAATAGAAAAATGGAAGAAATAAATAAGATATTACTCATTTTAGCCCATTCTAAAACAAGAAAAGGTCGTTTTAATAAACTTGTATATTCATCTAATTATCCTTCGATAACACTTGAACAAATAATTTCGGTAACACCAAAAAAATATAAGATAGAATGTATAGATGAAAGATATGAGTATATAGACTTTAATTGGAAGGGTTCCCTTGTTGGAATATCTACTTTAACTCCAAATGCTTTGCATGCGTATTCTATTGCAGATGAATTTCGTAAAAGGGGAAAAACAGTTGTTCTTGGTGGTTATCATCCATCTTCTTTACCTGAAGAGGCTATAAAACATGCTAATGCAGTTGTTATAGGGGAAGTTGAGATAAGCTGGCCACAGCTTCTAAGGGATTTTGAAAATAAAGAATTGAAATATTTTTATCAAGCACCTTTTATTGATCCTGAAAAGATTCCTTCTCCAAAGAGATCACCAAGAAATCATCCATATATTGGAATGGTACAAGCATCAAGAGGATGCCCCTATAAATGTAAATTTTGTTCAATCAATAATGTTGAAGGATCATCTTTTAGAGCAAGACCAATAGAAAAGGTTATTGAAGAAATTAAATCTCTTGATACACAAAGATTCATGTTCGCCGATAGTTCTATGACTATTAATAAAAAATTTACTAAACAACTTTTTCAAGAAATGATAGGATTAAACAAAAAATTTAGTTGTTATGGTAATATAAATATTTTACAGAATGATGATGAACTATTAGATTTAGCTAAAAAAGCTGGTTGTAAGACATGGCTTATTGGATTTGAATCAATAAAACAAGAGTCCTTGAATCACATCGGTAAATCATCAAATAAAGTTAAGGATTATTCAGATGGAATTAAGAAAATTAATGATTATAATATGAGGATCATGGGTTTATTTATCTTTGGTTTTGATAAAGATACACCTGAAATCTTTGAAAATACATTAAAAACTGTTTATAAATGGGATTTAGATAGAGCAGCATTTGCAGTATTAACTCCTTTCCCAGGTACAGAATTGTTTAGTGAATTGGAAAAAGAAGGAAGAATCCTTACAAAGGATTGGAAGAAATATAATCAAAGAAATGTTGTTTTTCAACCAATAAATTTTTCTGTAAATCAACTGTATCATGGAAGAAATCTGACAGCAAAAAAATTTTATTCATTATCAAATTGTTTTAAAAGAAATATAAGAGATAAAAATTTAAATTTCAATCGGTTTATCAGAAGAACAGCTGGGGATTACTTATTAAACAGATATTTTAAATATGAATGAATAAACGTTTTTTAAAAAAGTTTTCACATTTTATTATTTTTATAGATTGATTTTTTATTTATGTTGAATATATTATA
>JBFEOQ010000094.1:0-3515 GCA_041550515.1 Thermoplasmatota archaeon
AATAAATTAAAATATCTCGAAATAACATCTCGTTTATTTTATAAAATATATGATCTTCATAATTTCCAATATAGTTTAAAAATAACTCATAGAGATTTTTAAATAATGGAAATTAATTACGTGTGTTAACAAGGCACCAAGGAGTATAATAAAATGAAAAGAGAAAGATGTGTTCTTACAAGTGTTATTGAAACAGAACTTGATATTCTTAAAAGACATATTCATGTTTTAAAAACACTGCAAGAAAAACAACCTATGGGAATTATAAAATTATCTGAAATCACAGGTTATCCACAACATATGGTAAGATATTCACTAAGAATACTTGAACAAGATGGTCTCATTGAACCATCACCAAAAGGAGCAGTAACTACAGACAGTGTATCAGGAACGTTAAATACATTAAAAAATACCTTAAATAAAAAAATGTTGAAGAATTACTAAAAACAAGATTAATAAAAATTTGATATTTTATAGTATTTTTTAATCAAAATTTAACCTTATTCAAAGTTACTTTTTACCTAAATTCCCTCCTCGGCGTAACTTGCTTTTGTTAGATAATGCATTTATTAAATTGATTATTTTGATTATGTCTATTTCCTTTTTTAAGAGCTAATATATTTACTTAAATTTGTATTTTAGGGAAGCGTAAATGTATCGTTTTAATAATTTCCATTTGTATTTATTAGCACTTATTGTTCCAAGTCCTATCCCCATATATAATTCTATAAGCTTTTTATCTGAATTAACTACTTCATAAATTTTATTGTTAGATATTCTTTGTTTTTTTCTATTTTTATAAAATAAATATAAATCTTTTCCAAAATCTTTCTTCCAAATTTTTTGATATCTCGATAGCAATTTTTCACTTGTATCACCAGTTTTTAAAGCTTTATCTATGGTTTCAGCTGCTATTTTACCAGATTTCATTGCATAATATATCCCCTCCCCAGTTAACGCACTAGAAAATCCTGCTGAATCTCCGATAAGAACAACTCGATCACAATACGTTTTATCAAGAGGTTTTATTGGTATGGCGCCACCTTTAAAATTCTTTATCGTGATAGAATCAGGGATAATGTTATGTTTTTTTAGAATATTAATATATTTTACAAAAAAGTCTACTAAATTATATTTAATATTTTTGTTTTCTTTAATAATAAATTTAACAATTCCGATATTCAAATATTCTTTTTTTGGAAATACCCATCCATAACCATTAATATTAAGTGGTTTACCAAAATGATGGCACATCCTATTTTTTCCAAAATACTTATCTAGGATTTTTTCTTCAACACTAAATTCTTCAACAATGCAAATACCATAATCTATAGAGTTCTTACGTAGACCAGTCTTTTTTGCAGTTAAACTCCATACACCATCTGCTCCTATTAATATTTTTGATTTAATACTATCTTCATTATCAATAAATATTTCAGCATTATCTTTTGAAATTTTTACATCAACGACTGTTTTATCATCAATTAGAACTGTTCCTTTATTTACTGCAAGTTTTGCTAATTTAAAATCAAATACTTTTCTTGAAACCATTCCAATTAGAGGTTCATCCTTTGTTACTTCAACTTTATGTTTTAATGAAGGAGAATGTAGAATTCCACCATATGAATATGAACCAATAAAAGCAGGATTATTTAAAAAATTAAATTCTATCAAAACTCTTTTAGGTAAACCACCTCCACATGGTTTATGCCGAGGAAATTTATTTTTCTCTATAAGTAAAACTTTATAACCTTTCTCAGAGAGAATTCTAGCTGCAGTTGAACCTGCGGGTCCTGCACCCACAATGGCAACATCGCAGTTCATATTTGAGTAAATATTATTATTATTTATTAACTTTTCAAGTAGGATTCAGACAGTAAGATGAAATTATTTTGATTAATATTTATATTCTTTAATGAGTAATAAAAAAAGGGTAGATTTTAATCTATATTATTTGGTTTAGTATTTTTTCCAATAATGGAAAACGCTGAAAGAGTTTTTGTAAATACAATGGAATATTGATTGCTTTATATTTAGACATAGTAACTTTAAGTGTTCCCCAGTCGCTCTCAGCGTCTTTAATATCTATAGCTTTTGCTTTTATTGTATATTCGCCTTTTGAATCCCATGTATGACTTTTTGTTTGTGGTGTGCCAGATTCAAATGGACCTATGATGGTTTCGTTTGGACCATCTCCCCAGTTTATTATATATAAACCGATGTCGTCATCATCTGGATCAGTTGAAGTAAATGAATAAGTATAAGGTGTATTTGCTTTACCACTATTTAAACCACCTATAACTGTCGTGTTTGGTGGTGCATTTATATATGCCCAAGTAGTATCACTTGCTGTATCATTTTCAGTATCTGTTACAGTTAATATAACTGTGTAATTACCAGCGTTTCCATAGTTATGTGTAGGATGTGGATCATCATTAGATGTATTACCATCTCCATAATCCCATAAAAACTCATAGGGTTGAACTCCACCAGTTATCGTGCTATCAAACTCTACATCCTCCATAATATTTCCTTCATATGGACCACCTGCATCAACAAAAAATGTCTCATATTCAATAATTACAACTAATGCTTGTGACCAATCACTCTGTTCACCATATTCATCCTCTGCCATAACTCTCAAAGAATAAGTACCCGGGTCATCAAAAACCAGTTGTATACTACATGTTGAGTCGGAAATATAAAAATTTGTCCATTTTTCTACAGTGTTATCCCCTGTGTATTCCCAGCCATATCTAACCATGTCACCATCAGGGTCAATTGTTGAAGTAATATAGTTATATGAAACTCCTACTTCACCCTCTGTTAGACCTATAGGTGTATCTGGAATATTTGGCGGAGAGGAACTATCATCAGAGATGAAAAATGTAGCATCATCAACATAATTCTCATCAAAGCCAGAGAGAAATCCTTCAACTACGTAATAACCCACTGGAACCTGTTCTCCCTGTTGATTTGTTTGATCCCATGGCGGCCAGGTAACGTACTCTCCTGGTTCAAGTTCATACCAACAATAACAAGCTTGTTGATAAACAATTTCATCCTTATTATTATATATTGTAATAATTGGACCACCAGCACTTAGCGTTTCATCGCCAACATTTATTAAAAATATTTTAACAGGTTCACCAAGGCTATATAAAGATTTATCTGAAGTAACTTCCAATACGGCTCCCTGAAGCCTTCCTGCCCCAGTTACAACTATAGTTGTTAAAACCAAAAACAGTACAATAAATATTGCACCTGCGATTTTTAATAGATTTTCTTTATTCATATTATTACCCCCCATCAAAAGAACAATTTATCTCTAAAAAATCAATATAATATGTTTTATTTAAATATTATGTTCATTATATGTAACAAAATGTAAAAATGATTATAACTATCATTATTACCATTTGAACTAATCTGTATGATTTGCTCATATATATTGTATTTTTTACCAAATAATTAAAAAAATTAACAGTCGTTAAGTTTAAATAAATGGATAGGAT
>JBFEOQ010000095.1:0-3407 GCA_041550515.1 Thermoplasmatota archaeon
ATCAAATATCTGAAATTAAAATATATTAAATAATCAAATAACCTGAGGTCAATAATTAATGAATAAAAATCTTATTAAACGAGGAGAACCATATGATAAAAAAAATTGGTATATTCAACGAATACAATACCGTATTATAAAAACACTAAATAAATCTCCAAAATTAAAAAATATTTTTAAAAATATCTTAAATTATATAAAAATATTAAGATATCACCAACAATTAAATGAATTCTCGACAAATAAAACCCATATAATAGACCCAAATAAGACATACTGGATAGATCCAAAAAAAATAAAATACGCCTCATTGAAAGAATTTCATGTAGGAAAATACAAAGGAAAAATAATTAATGGAGACTGGGATCTATTGAAAAAACCTTTTGAAGATCTTGATATCTTTATTGCATTAAAAGAAAGATTAATCGAGGGAAAAGAATGGAAATCAACTGTTTTTTATAACCGAATATTTAATGAAATAAAACAAGGAAAATTTCTCTGGGGCTGTAAAAACAAATTTGATTTTGAAACCAGATTAAAAAAAATTGAAATATTATTCGAAAATATCAAAAAAAACGGTTATAAATCTCAAATAGAATTACAATCTAACAATAATATTAATCCAATACTACTTGAAGATGAAGTAGCAATTAATATTGGTCGGAATGGAGATTTCTTATTTAATAATGGTGCACATCGTTTGTCAATAGCAAAAATTCTTAATATCAAAAAAATACCAATTAAAATAACTGTTCGACATCCACAATCAACAATACATATAAATCAGATATTGTCACATATAAGCACTAATCCAAATATAAAAATTCCTTAATTTACAATATAAATCAAATTATATGTTAAACAATAAAATAATTAATTAAATTAAAATTTGTTTATTATAATCTAAAATTTTATTAATTTTTAGGCGTTTTCATAATTTGTCGAATCAGCGCTAGATCTTCTTTCGAAATACCTTTAATCAAATAAAGAGTTCCAAGATATATAATTGCACCAACAATAACTAAAATATATAAATTAAGCCAATTAAAATACAATATAAAAAAACTCATTACTACAAGTGAAACTAAAGGTTTTACCAAAATCTTATGAATTGAAAGCAGATAAATTTTTTTCGAAACTAAATAAAAGTATATAATCAATAAAAATGACTCAGAAATAACTGTAGCAACTGCAGCACCAATATAACTATAATAAGGAATTAAAATAATATTTATAAATACATTCATTAATGCAGTAACTCCAGCAGCAATAGCCATCTTATTTTGCCAATCAATTGAAATAAGAAGACCACTTAACAGCGTATATAGAAAAATAAGCAGAACATCCCAAGATAAAATCTGAAGAGCAATGATAGAATTTGTAAACTGAGCACCATAGACTGTTAAGATAATCTTTTCAGATAATAAAGTAATTCCTGTTGCAGCTGGTAAACCAATAATAATTAAATATCGAAAATATTTTTGATATATAGATTTCAATCTAGTTTTAGATGTTACATAATAATATGACAATGTTGGAACAACCGCAGTAACAATAAGTCCAGGCAAAAAACGAAGACCTAAAACTAAGCTATACGCTGCAGTATACCAACCTACAACTGCATCACCTTTCATTATAGATAGCATTATTGTGTCAGCTTTAATAAATACAGTTTTAAAAAGTGATACCATAACTAAAGGTAAAGCAATTTTAATCGTACTTTTAAAAAAAGAGAAATCTATCTCTGTTTTTGATTTTACAAATTTCCTCTCACACACGATTGTACTAATAAAAAGTTCAAAGATACCCGAAAAAATAAATAATAGCCCAATTACTATCAATCCATATCCTAAGAAAATAAAAAGTAATGCTAAGGAAACTCGCAAAAGATCGGATAAAATTTTAATAAATGCTTCGTACTCCATCCGTTCAAAAGCACGGTATACAGACCTATAAATCGTTGCAAAAGACTCGATAAGAATATAAAAAGCAAAAAGATAAACTACATTCTTTGTATCAGATGGATAACCCATCAGATTAATCGTTATGATAATAAAAATAAAGACTATAGTACCTAATATTGCACGAATACTAATTAAATTACTTACAAAAGTATCTACTTTAGATTTATCTCGTGCAACTTCTCTAATGAGAAATGTACCATAACCTAAATCTATAAAAATAGAGAAAAAAATTACAAATGAGTAAGCAAAGGAGTATTTACCAAGCGCAATATCACCTAAATTTCTAGCTATAAATATACCAAGTAAAATAGATAAAATTGAAGAAATAATCTGGGCAATAAATAAAGCTACAGTATTTTTTGCAAATCTTTGAACATCACTCATCTAAACCAATTCCAACATGATTTATATTTATTATTAAAAACTAGGTTTAATACTTAATTGATTAAATTTCATTTTTTCTGAACCATTCTATTGTCTCCTTAAGACCTTCTTTCAATGTAAATTTTGGGTTAAAATCTAGTATCTTTTTAGCTTTGGAAATATCAGCTGAGGAATGTATAATATCACCCATTCTACCTTTTTTATACACTATTCTTATATTTTTTCTTGTTATTTCTATAATAAGTTTAGCTAATTCTATAATTGAAACTTGCTTACCTGAAGCTATATTGAAAATACCCGTTTCTTTAGACTCTGCTGCAATAATATTTGCATTTACAATATCTTTAACAAAAACAAAATCTCTAGTTTGTTCACCATCACCATAAATTTCTGGAGATTTATTTTTCAAGATCATACCTATAAATTTTGGTATAACTGCAGCATAATCTCCTTTTGGATTTTGTCTGGGTCCATAAACATTAAAGTAGCGAAGAGAAGCTGTTTTTAAACGATAAATATTTGTAAAAATCTTGCAATAATATTCACCTATTAATTTATTAACTGAGTATGGTGAAATTGGAAATGTTGTCATTTCTTCATTTTTTGGTAGTATAGGTGAATCACCATATATACTACATGATGAGGCAAATACAACCTTTTTCACATTATTATCCCTGGATGCAACAAGTACATTTAACGTACCATTAACATTTACATTATTAGATGCAACAGGATTTTCAATACTTTTTGGAACAGAAGCAATTGCAGCTTGATGAAAAACATAGTCAACATTTCTAAATGTTTTATTTAGCAATTTAAAATCTGTCACATTTCCTTTTAAAAAATTTATTTTTTTTGTTTTAATAAGATCTTTAATATTTTCCAAAGATCCTGTGGATAAATCATCTATCACTATTACTGTGTTGTTTTTAACTAATTCTCGAACAATATTAGATCCAATAAAACCTGCGCCGCCAGTTACAACAAGACGTTTATTTTTCATAAAATTTTCCTCGATTAAATATATCTTACCAAAGTATAGTAAGATTATTAGTTCTA
>JBFEOQ010000096.1:0-3404 GCA_041550515.1 Thermoplasmatota archaeon
GAGAAATTGTAAACATATATACAAGGTATCCTAATGATTTACTAAAAAAAGCAAAGGAGGAAATTATTAAGTGAAATCTACAAACTATACCAGGTTTTGTAGAAGAGTTTTTTCAAATATCTTTGAAAAATATAATATTGTTGACATTAAAAAAAATAATTTACTAGAAAAAGCAGATATACCAATAGTATATCAAGAATACTACTCAATGATTCTAATGAATATAATATTAGGTTTCATATCAACTTTTATATCGACTCTAGTTCTTTATCTAATACTCCCAAATAATATTACCGCTCTTTTAATGCTAGTAGTATCTTGTATAGTTCCATTAGCAATAAGCATATATTACATTAGTCTACCAAAATCAAAAGCAAAATCCAGAGGAAAAAAAATAGATAGATACATACCATATGCTACAAATTTTATAAACACAATGTCTGTAGCAGGAGTATCACCCTACGAAATCTTTGAAGCATTATCAAAAGTTGAACTATATGGTGAAATACAAAAAGAATCAAAAAAAATAGTTACAGAAATAAACATGATGGGTGTAGATACAGTAACAGCATTACAAAACGCAATTAATATATCACCATCAAATAAATTTAAAGAATTTATACAAGGAATACTTGCAACAATACAATCAGGAAGCCAATTAGGACCATATTTTGAAAGATGTGTAGAAAAATTTATGAAAACAGATCTAATAGAAAGAAAAAGAAATCTTGAAAGCTTAGCAGTAATGGCAGAAGCATTTGTAACAACAGTAATAGCATTCCCGCTATTTCTTGTAATAATAATATCTATTATGGGAATGACAAGTACAGAAGGACTATCGTTTTCCTTCATGTATATTATAGCACTTTTGATTTTACCAATGGCATATTTTGGCTTCTATGTAATGATGAGCTCAGGTATGGGGGAGATAATATGAAATTTCCAATCTTTACCAAAAAATATAGTTTTAATAGATTTTATGGTAAAGACAGGAAAATTTTGATATTATTAGCAGTCTCTCTTACATTATCAATTATACTATTTTTCATAGGGATTTTAATATATATCGGGGTATTAAATATATCAGGTAACTTATTAACAGGTATAGATTTCATAACATTTGGATTAATTACAGCAATAGGACCAATAGGTTTTTATAATCATATAAAAGCTAAAAAGAAAAAAATAATAGAGGAAAAACTACCAGATTTCCTAAGAGAAATAAGTAGTTCAACTGCATCTGGAATGACAATCTTTGATGCAATAATAACATCTTCAATGGGGGAGCATGGAAGTCTAACACCTGAGCTTGAAATGATGGCATCTCAATTAACATGGGGATTACCAGTAAATGAAGCACTTGAAAACTTTGCAAAAAGAATCAATACACCTGCAATAAAAAGAATAGTAGTAACAATAAACAAAGCATTAGAAATAGGAGGAAACACAGCATCAGTTTTTGAAGCAGCAGCAAGAGAAATAGACCAGGTAAAACTAGTAGAAGAGCAAAGAAGAGCAGAAATGTCATTATATGCAATGGTCATTTTCGTAAGTTACTTTGTTTTCCTTGCAGTTATACTAATAATTGATAAAACAATTTTTGCAGCAATATTTGACTTACAAGACAAAATGCCAACTGGTGGAGGTAACATAGGAAACTTAGGATTTGGAATAAGCAAGATAAACCCACAAGCATTAAAAGAAGTATTTTTCACATTTGTACTTGTTCAAAGTACAGGTGGTGGGTTACTTGGCGGCTTTATGATGGATGGAAAAATTTCATCAGGAGTAAGATTTGCCTTTGCTCTAATATTAGTATCCTTTGTAATATTCAAATTCTTATTTTAAGAAAATATTTTCACACTATAATACATATAGTTATCATGTAAAATAAATTATTTACAAATTTAGTGTTATTCAAAATATTATAAATTATGATCTTCAAAGGGAAAGATTAAAAAAAGGAACTTATTTTACACTTTTTAAAAATTCATAATATGCCCTGGTAGTGTAGTGGCCTATCATCCAAGCCTGTCGAGCTTGGGACTCGGGTTCAAATCCCGGCCGGGGCGCTTCTCTATATATAAATTTGCGTTTTTTGTATATTAATTTGTTTGTTGGATTTAAATTACTTTTCCTTTAAGATGTGCCAAGCTATAGTATGTATAAATATAAAAATAAAAAATTTTTAATGAATGGTAACTCATGTAATATCAAGATATTAGTTATTAATAAATCTACTATTTTGGTTTAGGTGCTTGTTGATATTTAATTTATTTATTCCAAAATGATGTTAAATTAATACTAACTTAATTATCTTTATGAACAGGGTTAAATTGCAAAATGGTATTTAGACTAAATATATTTATATAGTATTATTTTAAAATATTAACATACTGTTGTTTATTAAGGTGGGTTAAAAGGGGAGATGCCATGTCGAAAAAAAAGATTAAAAATAAATTTAAACACTTTATGTATCATATTAAAAATAATACAGCTGTATTACTAAAGATCACCCTTGACTGCGTTAACCCAAATATTAATAAATATTATCACTATACAATTATGAGTAGTTATTGGGATGCAATGATAAAAAAAAATCGTTCGAAACAAGCAGTATCTGAAGTTTTAGGTGTTGTTCTTTTACTAGGAATAACGGTTACATTATTTGCTATTCTCAACTCTACTGTTTCCCAATCTTTTTTTGGTTCTTCTATTCCTTTAGTTAATCTTGTAGGATCAATCGATAAAAAAAATAATATGATATACATCGAACATAACGGAGGAGAATCTCTTGAAGGAACAACAGAGATAACAATAACTATAGAATCTAATACTACGATAAAAAAAACAAGTGATTTATTAATTGATAAAAATAATGACTATAAATGGAATCTAGGTGAAACTCTGCAATTTAATTGTTCAGACATCGGTATTACAGATATAACAGATAAATATATTGGAGTTACAGTTATGGATTCTAATGCAATACTATTGTCAGTAGTTCTCCAAGAGGGCTCAAGTTAATGAAAAAAATAAAAATTGTTAGAGGTTATTGAATGATAATAATTATAAAGAAAACATATGACAGTGCTGTAGTTGGGATAGTCACTGCAATGTTAATTGTTGGTCTTATTGTTTCTGTCATCGCTATTATTCAATTAGTCTATGTTCCAATAATTATGGAACAACGTGAAGCAGATCATATGGATAGGGTAGCAGAGCAATTTGGATTTCTTACTTCAGTTATTGACGATCAAGCTGCAGATGAAAGGAAGGGTATACCTATTGCAACTTTTGTGACACTAGGTAGTAAAGAGTTACCTTTTCTAGTATCAAGTAAAGCATATGGAACTTTAGAAATTTTAGAAGAATCAACTTCAATTAATATTGAAAATAATTCA
>JBFEOQ010000097.1:0-3239 GCA_041550515.1 Thermoplasmatota archaeon
GCATTAATCTCAATTCCAGGCATCAACTTATTAGATATCGGAACATTTGCATCATCATGAAGATTAGCAGCTGTTGCCCCAATAAGAACGATTTTATCATTAAAATATGAGGAATCAACAAGATTATTATAAACATCAGAAAATGAAATATAATTATATCCTCCAGGCTCAGCATAAAAATTAATCAGCATTCTATTATTCTCTAATTCAAGTGGTGTACCAAGGATTTCTTCAACAATTACAACTGAGAAATGATCATGATCCTCAACACCTTTAATATGAGGAGTAAAAGAGCGTGTCACACCATCAGAATCCGTATAAAGATTCACAAAACCAGTTTTAAAATCAACACCTTCCATTCCAAGCGTAAAAGAAGGTTTAACTAAACTATCGCCATAAAGCTCGCCATCAACAAATGAAAATGATGTATACTCCATTGCAAGGACTACTTTATTTTTTTTTATTGATTCAGCAAGCAATGAATCATTATCAGCCGCCTCAAAAAATGAGATATCAACACCGATAATCATGCTTTGATTCATATAATCAATAACCTTTGCAAAATAATCCCTTGACCAAGGCCACCTACCCAGATCCTGAAGACTATTATCATCAATTGCAACAATAACAATATCATCCAGAGTACTACTCGGAGCATACAAAGCATCTGATACTCTTGTCTCCCAAGTATTAAGAAAACCAGTAAAAATAAGAATAGAGACAACAAAAGAAATAATAATAGAAATAAATAAGGTTCTCATAAACCTCTTTTTATTTAAAATAACTGTCATAAAATATCGACTCAGGATAATTCCATTAAATCAATAATCCACTCTGGAGTATCAGGTGGTAAATCAAAATTACCATTTACATAACCAGTAAGAAGCACATCAAATTCATCATCTGTTACATCCCAACGTTCCTTTATATCATCAATATATGGATCAATTCTTTTATATAAATCTGCCTTAACATCTGTTTTGAATTCTCCGTCTTTATCCTGATTTTTTAAAACCCAATCATCTAAAAAGAAATCCCTAATTTTAAGTATCTGATCAATATTATCTCCATAAATTGATACAGCCTCATTCATTTTAAGCTCAATAGAATCAATAATAGTATTATTATCAATTTTTGAAATGATTACAACACCACGACCAACACCAACATCAGTGAGATTATTTGACTGAATATACACATCAAATGAGGTACCACGCACACTTGCAACAGTGGTCGGAGTCTGAACTTCATAATCATCAATACCACTAACCTTTAACACAGTATTCCATGTCCTACCAGAATTTTGTTGAATGGTAATACTAGTTTTCTCAGCTTCAGTTATAAGCTCCTTAAGTATTATTTCAGTATTACTATCAAGTCGTATAATACTACTCTCAAAAAAAACAACAGAAGCTTCAGTATTATTTCCAGTTCTAATTATATCAGACTGATATAGAATCGTACCATTTTTAGCAGTTGACCAATCATCACCTTCATGTTTAATTTCTACAATTCCAGATTCAATAATTAATTGAGCTTTAACCGTTGCTTCCCCTAAGTTAATAATGAACCATAAGATTCCTATTATACAGATTAATATTATGATAGAAATTATTAATAATGTTTTTTTGTTCTTTGATTTAACTTCCTGTTTTTTTTTCTTAAGTTGTTTGTTTTCTTTCCCCATTTAAATAATCTCCCCACAATATGTTCTATGAGACAGAATTGATAATAATAACCCCCTACTTAAAATATTTGTAAATATTTATAAAGAATTTAGAAAAAGAAAATTATTTAAGTATTTTAAATATGCAAGATTGATAATATGTACGCAATAGTTTATTTTAATTTTAGTGGTGATAAAGAAGAGTTTAGCGAAGCAAAAACAACTTTAAAAAATGTAGCAAATAAAATTGATGGAATGGAATTAATAGATATTTTAATCCCATCAAGCGAATGGAACTATGCTGCTCTTTTAAAATTTAAAAACTTTGAAACATTTACTAGATATATTAAAAAAACAAGAGAAGAACCTATCACATTTTTTGCTAAGAGAGGACTTCATCCTCCACCAAAGAAACTTGAATTGTTAGTAGATATAGATCATTTAGAGTAAAATTATTCTTATTTCTTTTTTATTTATTTTTCAATTTTAAACACAATTTTAATAGCTTTTTACAACATTCGTTATCAATAATAATAAAGAAAAATATATAGAGTATAATTGTTTTATATAGTACAAAATTAATTTTTATAATAACAGGAGGTCAATATGAAAATTACTTTAGCTGATGAAAAAGATGTTCAGCAAATTATGAGTCTTTATATTAAAATCTATGGTCGAAATTATCCTTTTAAAAAATTTTACGATACTAAGTGGCTTATTAAAAGTATTTATTCCGATGATAATATTTTTATGGTTGCTAAGGATAAAAACAAAATTGTTGGCACAGGTTCAGTTTTTCTAACATCAGGTGGATTCTCTGATTTGATAGGTGAATTTGGTCGATTAGTAGTAGATCCTGAATATGGACATAAAGGTGCTGGTTCAAAAATATCAACTGAGTTAATGAACTCGATATCAGAAATGATACAATTTGGTTTTGGCGAATGTAGATCTGTTCATCTAGGAGCACAAAAAATATGTGAAAGAAATGGATTTGCCCCAACTGGTTTTGAACCAAATAAATATCAACTTGCGACAGCTCGGGAGAGTGTAGTTTTTGTAACAAGGCTTTTTGGACCTGCTTTATCCTTGAGAAGAAATAATCCTCATGTTATTGCCAATATTTATCCATTGGCTGCTAAAAGTATGCAAAATCTTCATTTACCTGTAGATATCATAGTTGAAGATGATGTTGATGGTTACCCTATGGAGAGATCATTTGATTCTGAAGAACTTCAATCAGCTGGCGGTGCTTCACCTCTCCTTCGTATTGAGCGGGGGCGAATAAAAAACCCTGAAGTATTTGGTAACCTAAGTTTAAGCTATGGTTTCTTTAAAATTGCTACAGATCAAGCACGTTATTTAGTTGCCAAAGAAAAAAATGTAACATTGGGTGCAATTGGATTTACATTAGATGAAATTGACAGTAAGATTAAGTTATTTGAACTAATTGAGTTTGATGATGAGGTAAAAGGATTTTTATTAAATAAACTAGTAAAGATGGCTACTGAGAAATATGATGCAAAATATATTGAGGTTGATGTAAGTGCATATTCTCCCAGGATACAAATGA
>JBFEOQ010000098.1:0-2666 GCA_041550515.1 Thermoplasmatota archaeon
AGGATTATGGACCACTACTTGATGTAATACAACCAACTATTGGAACACCTTCAGTAAATCCTAGTTCACAAACTATTGGTGGATTAACATACATATCTGTAACAGTTACAGATAACACAGAATTAAAAGATATTTATCTAGAGGTTACAAATCCAAGTAGTAAGGTAGATACTATTTCAATTTTACAAAACAAAACAAGCAATACATATTATTGCAATAAACAATTTTCGCCTGTTGGAACCTATACGTTTACTGTTTCTGCAAAAGATCCTAGAAACTTGGTTACATCAGCAATTGAAACCTTTTATATACAAGAAGGAACACCACCAACAATAAAGGATAACACTCCTTCAAAAGGTTCACCTTCAGCAATTTTTACTATTAATGCAACATAATATTTTATATCAAACTTATTTGAATAGATTAATGACGACAAACCATTATATTTACTTAAAACTTTACAATTTTTTTATTATGAAAGATTTAAAAGGTTTATATCCAATAACCTCTCAAAATTATTATGTTTAGAGAATTACCAGAAATACTAGAATCACAACAACTTATTGATAGAGCTTTTAAAAAAACAAATAAAGTTAAAATCGTTGATCGAGATGCGTTCTACAGAAAGAAAAAAACAATAATAGCAAAAACAGATTCATTTAGCAAAACAATTATCACAACTTTGGAAAGTTACGTTAAAAAATTTCCATCAATTAACAATATGCATCCTTTTTTCCAAGAGCTACTATCAATAAAATTTAATGTAGATGAACTAAAAAAATCTCTCGGTGCAGTTGACTGGGCAAAAAAAACAATTGATATGGTTTATAAAACACAAATTAAGCAACTTAAAAGATCGCAAAAAATTGATTTTTTAAAACAAAAACAAAAAGAAATACATGGAAGAATAATAAGTATAGTAAAACAAGTTAAAAAAGAACTAAAAACTCTTAAAGAAGCAAGAGAAGTATTTAGATCATTTCCAGATATTGAGAACATACCAACAGTGGTAATTGCAGGTTATCCAAATGTAGGAAAATCCTCAATATTAAGATGTATATCATCTGCCAAACCAGAGATAGCTCAATATCCTTTCACAACAAAAGAAATAGTAATTGGACATATAATCAAACAAGAAAAATATATAAAAACAAAAATTCAGATAATAGATACACCAGGACTTTTAGATAGACCACTGGCTAAGAGAAATAAAATTGAACGACAAACAATATCAGCAGTTAAAAACCTTGCAGATATCATTCTTTTTATTTTTGATCCTACAGAAACATGTGGTTATAACTTTAATGATCAAAAAAATCTTCTTAAAGAAATGAAAAAAATGTTTAAAAAATCAGAGTTTATAATAGTAGAAAACAAAGCAGATTTTAAAAAAACTAATTCAAAAAATTTAAAAGTATCATGCGAAACTAAAGAAGGAGTAGACATAATTATTAAAGAAATAATTTTAAAGATATAAAAATAAAAAATTTTTTTTAAGTTAAATTCTGTTTGTTCATTTTTCTAATAAAAAATAATGAAAATAATATGAAAATTACTGCAATTGCAATTAATACTAATGTTATTGTTGGAATAATTCTTACATTTTTTATCTCTGAACCTGAAGTATATTCTGCTCCAGAGGTATCAATTATCTTTGTATAAAACTTATAATAACCACTACCATTTGACGCAGTGAAACTCCATTCAAATGGAGGAGTTGTTATATCTTCACCTACTTGTTTTACTTCAGTCCAATTAAAGTTATCATCTGAAAATTGATAAAACAACATTGCTCTATCAACATCTATTACAGATGGTATGTTTACCTTAACTGTAAAACTATCACCTATTTTCCATGCTGAAAAATCAGATAAATCTACAAATAACTGAGATATATTTTCATCTTTGATCACTTTAGGAGTATTACTATTTGTTGTTTCAATATAGTTACCTACTGAATCTTCTAATTTAAAATAGATATAATGTTCTTCATTTTCTATAAAATCAACCCATATATAATCAGGAAGGCTCCATGCAACAGTTACTTCTTGTTTACCTTTAATATCTAAGGTCCCATTAAATATAACCCTTATATAATCTAATTCATTATCAATCCTAAAGTATAATGCTTCTAAACTGTAATCATCATATAACTGTAAATCAAAACTTGGTATAACCATTGATTTATATTCAGAATTAAAACTATTTTTTATAATTGGATCAATATCATCAAAGAAAAATTCAACAAACATATTTGTATTAATATCTTCCATGTTTCCTGCTTTATCAACTGCCATTGTTAAAACCTTATAATATCCACTTTTTTGATTTTCACCAAATTCCCATGAATAAACAGTTGAGGACATATTTGACGTTATATTATTCCCATAATATTGCCATTCACTCCAAGAACCTACAGCTTTATCTTTACTAAACTGATAAATCAATGAAACATAATTAATACCACTTTTACCAGCAGTTGAACCAGTATCACTAGCAATAGCTTCAATAGATACAAGAGAATTGTAGTTATCATCAAAATCATCCCTATTTAAAATTTCAGATGTAGGTTTACTTGTATCTGTTTTAAAAACAATAATACTACTATATGCTTGATTTCCTGCAAGATCCTTTATTGTAAATTGAATATCTACATATTTTTCAAC
>JBFEOQ010000099.1:0-2643 GCA_041550515.1 Thermoplasmatota archaeon
AGAAGATGTTCAAGTATATCGTTATATAAATTGTGTTGTTATAGAATAGTCCAATTATAAAACTACTTATGAAAATAGTAACACGTTTTCTATTCTTTGAAAAAATACTAAACCAAATAATATAAAACTAAAACGGACTCATCCCTTGAATTAATTGCTAGGTGAGAGCATACAAAAAATCCAAAGTGAAAACAAAAAGTAAGAGTAAACAAAGCTAAAGGAAACCAATACGCAGAAATAAATATACACCCAGAGTGCCTCATAGCAATAAGTCAATATTTAGAATTTAGAGAACCATCAGAAAAAACTGTAAAAGCCTTATTTCTAAGTAGAAAAGGAAAAAGAATAGGAAAAACAGATATTTCAACCACAATAAAAAAATATTCAGCTAAAATAGGTCTTGAAAAAAGAGCATACCCTCACCTATTCAGAATATCTAGTATCACACATATGGCAGAAAACGGTTTAAATCTAGAGGAAATAAGAAGACAAAGCAGACACAAAGACTACAAAACCTTACTTGGATACATGGAATTATCAGACAAACATGTCAAAGAAGCATACATGAAAGGTTTATCTTTTGATAACAAAGAAATTCAAAAACAAGAATCTGAAAAGTATAAAATCCCTGAACAAAACTTATCTCAACAACTCATCCTCAAGTTAGCAAACGGTGAAATTTCAAACGAAGTATTTCTAAATGCCATAAGTCTTCTAAAAGAACAGAAGAAAGGTTCTGGCTTAGATGGTTATATCTAGAAACGAGTTTGAAAACAGTTAAAATTTAGCCAAAAAGCCACATTTTGAAGACAGAAGGTACTGTTATGTGTTGGGTGTAGGCCGTAAGCCCCTTTCTGTTTTAAACGGCATTCTACTATGCGTCTTACCCGTAGGCAGTCTGGACAACCGATCCTACTGTTTAGACTTGCTCCATGATTAGATTGGCACGTTTCATCAAATCTTTAGAAGACCTCATCATCTAATGAATCATTGCATTTTTCCAAAGCTGTGTCGTTTCTGCGCCTCTATAAGGATTCTCACCCTTACTGCTTACGCAGTTTCCTGGTCCAGAACGAGAGGGGACTTTCCTCAGCGATATCCGCCGTAAGCCGTCCACCTACGCCCAACACAATATAACATGAAAAAGATAGTGTTTATAAACCTTTTTTTATCATCATATTTTTTCTTTAATCAAAATTACTATTTGATTTATGAATATCAATTACTTCTCCATCACTAATTATCCTTGTTTCAAACCAAGTGTCTAAATCAGAAGGCTTTGGTACAGATAAAATAATCTTTTTTTTATCAAAAGCTGAGATATTACCAACAATTATTGATTCTGAAGTTAATTCAAAATTTTGATTGTTATAAAAAAGTCCTTTAAACTCGATATTCTCTGAAATCTTATTACCAAGATTTTCAATGTAAGCAATTACTTTTACAAAATCACCGCATTCAGTCTTTGAATAAATTGTAATTACACCATTTTTCCAGTAGTGAATAACAAAATCTGTTATGGTTATAGGATATACATATAATTCAGATGGTGATTCGTATTCATTTGGTATATAACCTAATGGATTATTTTGATTTGTGGTTTCAAGAAAGTAATAGTTTTCTGTATAAAAATTATATTTAGTAATAGTATCATTATCTAGTTTAACTCCAACTGCCATATGTTTAGGTAAACGTAATAAAGCAACTTCATAACCTAATTTATTAAGAAAACATGCAGTTAGAATTGATTTATCTTCACAGTCTCCTCCACCATTACCATTGAATATTGTTTCAATTGGATAACGAGGATATTCGAAAGTATCATTAATGGAGCTATCAGGTTTATAATCAAGTGCTTGAACAAAACCATTAACATATTCAATTTTTTTAACATCAGATTTTAAATTGAATTTACCATGTGTTTCAGATTCAATGATTTTATTCAGAAAGAACTCTAGATAAAAATCATCATAATGATCGAGTATAAAAACACTATAATTCTCAACAACAATTCTATCAAGATTAGAATAATACTCATATAAAAAATCTGGGTAAGGAACTTTAATTGTATTTTCTAAACCTTTAGAGTAATATTTTGTTGAAACAGTTTTTTTATAATCAAAGTTAAAAATGCCTGTAGCCAATTTAATGTTATTTTTATCTTTTAAAACTATTTCAAATGAATCATTAATAAAGATTCCTTCATGAATAAGATTAATATATATAATAGTACTAAAACCTGGTAAAACAACTGTTGGAAGAATGTAGCCTGTATATATTTGAGAATTAACATTCATATCAGCATAAAAAGGATAAACTGGTGTATCGCCTAAATTCTGAACATATATTTTTAATCCAATAAGTATATAATTATTATTATCTTCCCACCACAACTGTTCACAATTAATAATAGATAAATTAAAACCCATAAATGATAACTCTTTAAAAAAAATTTCGTTATCATTTTTATCATAAACTTTAAAAGTATATTTTCCAGGTTTGACCGATTCTTTGTACTCTCCAATATTTAGAGAGGTATTACCATTATGATAAAATAAATCATTATCAATTATATTTGAAGTATCATTAAATGTTTTAAGATTTACACGATCTGAACAATTAAAATATACAGATATTGCAGGA
>JBFEOQ010000100.1:0-2635 GCA_041550515.1 Thermoplasmatota archaeon
AAAACTGACTGAAAATTGACAGAATTTTGAAAATAATTAAATGAAATAGATTAGTAAATTGACATAAATCAAAAAAAAAAGACAGAAATTAATTAATAATAGACAGAATTTTTTAAGATAATAAAATTATAAAATGGAAATTTGACTAAATAATAAAAAAAAAATAAATTTTAAGGTAAATAATTTTATATACTTTATTTTGTTTTCCTCGAAAAGATTTAAGGATGAATGATTATGGCATACTCAATCTTTGAAATAAAAACAGAAGATGCTGGAAAAATAAACAAAGTAACAACTGATGACATGGTTAGTCGCCAAAGTATACTCACACGAGATTCAAGTTCAATTGGATTAAAAGGAAATTTTCTATATCTAAAAATTGAAGGAAGTGAACAAGGTATTAAAAAAGCAGAAGAGCTAGCAAAAGAACAAGGGTTTAAAAAACTTGATAATAAAAAAGCAAAAAAAATAAATGATAAAATTACTGAACAAGAAGACTCTGCTGCATCAGGTATGGGAATGATTTTTGATTAAATCTTCCAATATTTCCCTATTTCATCTTTTATATTTATAAGAGTTTGTCTAATAATTTTATCTTCTTTTACTGTATCTTTTATTATTATGGAATTACCTGACATTTGAGCAATCTGAGATACTAGACACTTTCCAATCCAATTTAAATTATATCCACCTTCTGGAGTACATACAATTTTTGGTTGAATTTCCTGATATTTTTTTATAATTTCTCCATAAAAATTTGCTGTAAGTCTAAGACCACCAAGCGGATCTGCATGATGAGAATCGTAACCTGCGGAAAATATTATTAAATCTGGTTTGAATTGTTTTGCAACAGGTAAAAAAATTTCATCTAAAATTTTTGTTACAGAATTTACTCCATTACCACAAGAGAGTGGTGCATTTATAGTATAACCCTTTCCGATACCTTCTCCAACCTCTGTTATATATCCAGTTCCTGGATAATGTGGTGAAAGATGAAAAGATTGATACAAAATATCATTTCTATCATAAAATATATCTTGTGTCCCATTACCATGATGAACATCAAAATCCATAATTAATATCTTTTTTCCTTGTCGTGCAATTTCAGAAGCTGCAATAGCAGCATTGTTAAATAAACAAAAACCCATTGATCGTTCATGCGTTGCATGATGACCTGGTGGTCTTACAAGTGCAAAAGCATTTTCATTTTCCCTTTGAAGAGTTCTTTGACATCCTTTAAGTACAGCACCAGCTGCAAACCTAGCAGTTTCATAATCTTTAGGGCAAACATATGTATCTAAATCTATCCATGATAATTCATTAGTACTACTAAATTCTTTAATTTGATTTATCATTGTTTGAGTATGAACCTCAGATAAAATACTTTCAGAAATTAATTCTGGTTTAATTATTTGTAACTCTCTGAAAAAAAAAGATTCTTTAAGTTCTTGCATCATCGTATTTAACCTTGCTGCATTTTCAGGATGACTTGGATTATTATGATTATTGAAATCCTCTGAAAAAATTATACTTGTCGTCATAACAACACCATAAAAACATAATGTATTTCGTTAATATAAGGATTATTTATAAGGTTTTAAAAAAGGTTAAAGTATTTAGGTATGTTAGAAAAAAATTTGGGGAGTAGAAAATATAAATGAGTGATACGTTACTTGGGATTTCATCAGAATATCTATATTTACAAAATAAAAAACCAAGTCTTATTTCTGATATACATAAACCTTATTTTTTAGTTTTTAAAAACTTAGATAAAGATTTAAATTCTATTAGAAAAAATCTTATTAGTAAAGTTGAGGAAAATTCATCTGAAAATAATCCTCTCTCAAAAATTGGTGAAATTGGACCTATCGAAGAGTACTGTAGTTTTTCTGATTTTAACAAAAAAAGAAAAATATTTAAAATTTTTACAAAAAAATCATATTTTGTACCAGAAATAAGTGATTATCTTTTTTTTCACCATGATCTTTATACTGCAGAACATGACATACCATATCATCAACGAGCCCTTGTAGATCTTGCAGCAGGTGGAAAAACATGGTTGTATGATACATATGGCAAAAAAAAGAAGCTAAAAGTTTTAGTATATGATATTGAAACTTCTGAATATGTAGCAGGGAAAGAGGAAATTCCTATTGACATCATAGGTTATACAACTTTTGATATAAGTTTTGAATCAAGTAAAAATCTTCAAACTGAAGATTTTAGTTTTGATATTTTAGACTGTCCTAACAATTGGGAAGATTTTGAAATTTCACAGATGATTTCTCGTAATATTGATGAAGAAATTGAAAATCTATATAATTTTTGTAAAATTGTTATGAGTAATGATATTATTTCAGGTCATAATATAATTGGTTTTGATAATTTTCAGATCTACAATCGTATAAACTGGTTTTTAAAAAATAATTTTTATAATATATCTAGTGAGAAAAAAAAAATTTTACAATTATTTGTCAGTCAATATAGCAACCCTGATAAATTTTTTCATTTTGGTATTCGTTCTGAGGCAGTTCAGTTTTATCCATCTTGCTTAGATACATATCTTGGTGTCCGTAAATTTTATTCTTTTTTAAATGAATTTAGTCTCAAGTCTGTTGCTCCATTTTTAGGTATT
>JBFEOQ010000101.1:0-2534 GCA_041550515.1 Thermoplasmatota archaeon
ATCCACAAATGTTAAAGATGATGCAAAAAGCAATATTTGATCCGTTATATAGAATTGTTGGAGATGCAATAAGACCTTATTTTCTTGAAGATAATCATTTTAATGGATTATATCATTTTCCTTATAATATAAATCCCTTAGCTTTTTTAGGTTATAATGAAGACAAGGTTTACGAGACGATTTATAAGTATGGATGGAAGTCACCACAGGATACAGATGCTAATTCCACTAATTGTCTTTTGAATTCATATGCAAATATGGTTCATAAAAAGCAATTTCATTTTCATCCATATTCTTTAGAATTGGCAAACTTAATTCGTGAGGGTTATTTAAATCGAGAATTAGCATTAGAAAAAATTAATGAAATTGAGGATCCAAAAATAGTTGCCTTTGTTGAAAAAAAATTAGGTTTAAAATGAGGAATTATACTATTATTAAAGCGGATATAGCAGCTGATAAAAAGAATATTCTTCCGATATTGCAGAGAAATCTTAATATTATTTCATCCCAGCGATACGATTGGAATTATAAATTTTGCCCTTATGGAAGAGCTTTATGTTGGTTAGCAAAATTTGAATCTTCCAATTTATTTGTTGGTTCAACTTCACTCTTCCCAAGAAAATTAATGATAAATGAAGAACCAATATTTGCTGCTATAGCTGGTGATTTTGCTATAGATAAAAATCATAGAGGTTTTGGTCCAGCATTTCAATTACAGCGTGAAATATTATCAAAAGTAAATGATTTCGGATATAACTTTCTTTATGGTATTCCAAATGAACTTTCTAGAACTTTTTTTTTTAGAATAGGTTATAAAAAAATTGGTAATTTTAATAGGTATATAAAACTATTAAAAACAGATAATATACCAAACCAATATTTATCTGGATATTTTAGATCAAAGATATTTTTAAAGATAATTAATTTTTTTAATAGTATTTTTTCAAAAGAAAAGCATATTAAAAATAAGGTAGGTTATTCGATTGAAATGCCTATTCATTTTGATAAAAGGTTTGATATTTTATGGGAAAAAGCTTCAAAACAGTTTAATATAATTAGTGAGAGGTCATCAAGATTTCTAAACTGGAGATATAAACAATCATCCACTTATGATTATAAAATATTCTGTATTTTGAATGATAATAAAGAACTTGTTGGATACTTGGTTTATTTTGTTAAAGAAAACATTGTTCATCTTGTTGATATGTTGTTTCTTCTATCTGATGATTTAATTAATTTTCTTTTAGCGAAATTTATACTGTACTTAAAATCAAAGGGTATTGGAGCTGTTGTAGTCCGTTATATGGGAAATGATTATGTTGATAAGAAACTTAAGGAATTTAATTTCTTTTTAACAAAAAATGATGATGCTATAGTCATGTTGTATGCTGTTAATCTTTTATATCAATCTTATCTATTGGATGTAACTAATTGGTATTTTTTCGTTGGTGATAGTGATATTTAAATGAGTTTTTATTGTTAGAATAAGATATATGAGGTGATCAATTGGAAGTTGGTATAGATGTTATTGATATTTCTGAGTTTTATCAGGATATTGTTTCTAAAAGAAAAATTTTAAATAAGATTTTTACTAAGACGGAAATACAGAATTGTGAAAAAAAGGTTAATGCTGCTCAGCATTATAGTGTCAGATTTGCTGGAAAAGAAGCTGTTGTTAAGGCATTTTCTTGTTATGGTGTTAAAATTCCTTTAAAAAAAATTGAGATATTAAATAAAAAAAATGGAATTCCATTTGTTAGTATTCTAGAAAAAGATATTAATAATTTTGAAATAAAAATTAGTTTGTCTCACTCAGATAAAACTGCTGTAGCTTTTGCATTTGTTTATAAAAAATCAGAAAATTAAGAAAACATTTATGATTAGTAAGTATATTTTGATAATATTATTTTTGTTTTAATAGATTTAAAACTCTTGGATATAATAATATATCTGATCTAAACATTTTACATTGGTTTATTATATTTTTACTACCTGATGGATCAAATCTTCCTAGATTTATGAAGCCATTGGTTTGGTAATTTATTGGTAGTTTGTTTTTTTTATACTCAATTGTTATTCCAATTTGTATTCCTAACTCTTTTGATATTTTTATTATTTCATCTGAGTAATTTCCATTTGGATATGAAAGGGTTTTTGGAGTTGTCCCGGTGACTTCATATATAAATTTTTGAGCTTCTATTATTTGTGATTTAATTTCATTTAAAGGATAGTTAGTAAGAATTGCATGGTTACTTGTATGATTACCTAAATATACATATTTATTTTTTGAAAATTCTTTTAACTCAGAATTTGTAAAAGGTCTATCAATTGTGCTTTTTGGTTTGAATGCTTCTTCTCCAAATTTTTTTATTAAATATTGTTCAATTTCTTCACTTGTTTTAGTTTTTAATTGGTTCTTTTCATTTAAAATTTCTTTTTTAGATGCTTCTAATTTTATTCTTTCTCTATATAATACATCCCACCAGAAACATTTGTTTTGTTTTACATGATTTGTAGATATAAAAAACAATGCA
>JBFEOQ010000102.1:0-2355 GCA_041550515.1 Thermoplasmatota archaeon
CGGAGGCCTCTGTGATATCCAGCTACACTACAGACCCTAGATAGGTTGTAGCTATTGGAATTTAAGTTATTAGATTTATCATTTTGTTTATATAACAATCTACCATTTTATATGAAAACAAATAAAAAAACAAAATAGATAATATAAAAAATCTTTTAAAAAATTTTAAAAAAAATTAAAATCGGATTAAACGTTCATATCATAATCCAATAATAATTATATATAAAATTAAAAAACTGCAGGTATGAATATTGGACCATAAAATAATATCTCATATTCCCTCATTTTTTATCACCATTTTTCCAAAAACATTATTTAGAAAATAAAACCTATTACCAGATTTTTGAACAAAAACAAAATAATTATCTTCTAAATTTGAACAAGTACAATAAAATAAACTTTTATCAAAAAAAATAAAATTAAAAACAACAAAATATTAAAACACTATAAAAAAAAAGAGAAAAAGGTTTTAGTTTTTTTTATACTTCTCTCAAATTTAAAAACAAAGGCCCTAATGCATAAGATGTATATTTTTTCTGTAATTGATCTGCAGTAATTATAATTTGGACATTACCGAATGCAATTGTTAGTGGTAGTGTAATTATTTCTTCTGTATTTGCAATAATGGTACCACTTGCTTCGCCACCAAATAATACAAAGCTTCCTTGTAATTTTATTATCCAGTCGCAAGCCTTATCACCTGCAGCTATTTTTGTAGTTAATCTTAAACCACCGTTTACTGTTAAAATTTCTGCATCTATTTCTTTTTCATCAATAGTTAGTATAAAAGTATCAGTATAACTCTCTCCAATTTTATCTTTAACATTTAGAATTATTGTATATTCACCTGGTGAATTGTAGATATGTAATGGATTTGCTAAATCACTGTAAGTCCCATCATCAAAATTCCAATTATAAACAAATGGTTCTATCCCACCTTGTACTTCACTGATAAACTGCATTTCAATATCCTTTATACCATTAGGTGATCCGATAATTTTTACTATAAGTTCCTCAGGATTATATACATTAACCTTTGTAGTATCAGATGCTGAGTCTCCTTTTGAGTCATATACCGTTAAAGTAATATCATAAGATCCTTCATTATTAAAGACAACTAGAGGGTTTTGTTCATTAATAGTTCTACCATCTCCAAGATTCCAATTATAACTATACGGTGGTGTTCCACCACTAGCTAATCCATATAATCTAAATGATTCACCTTTAATTGTTTCATAATCACTTAGATCATTACCATCAGCATTAGCTGAAAGTGGTTCATTTGGTAAAGTAACAGTAATCGTTAGATAATCCCAGTCATACATATAACTTGGAGTTAAACCAGGAATACCAATACCCCGAACACGTAAATATGGATGATAAACACCTGGTGCGGCATATACATGTCCTATGGATTTTTCAAAACTATATTGCCCATCATCTTTAGACCAAAAATATTGAGGTTCATAATCACAATTATCAAAATCAGCAGCCCAACTACCTTCTCCATCTAAAATTACTAATTCACCTACTTCAACATTGTATGAAGATGCTTTGGCTTTTGCATGAACACCAATCCATGGTTCAACATAGACAGTACCATAAATTTGAACACCATAACCATCAGCGATACTATTATCATCTAATAATCCACCATTTGGACCATTTACAGCACCCCAATAATTACAACGAGCATAAACAATAGATCCAGGTTGTGCAATAACACCTATAGAATCTGCATCACAATTCATTAGAAAGATATTGCATTCTGAGTTTAAAGTATTATTATTTTGAACGATTATAGATCCATTAATATTATTATCAAAAACGATATTTTTAATTGTTACACCATCGACTTTTACAATTATTGTACCATGTATTTTAGCTGAATAATCAATTGGCAAAGGTGGACATCCAGTTACACCCTCTATTGTAATATTTGTATTATCACATGGAGCATCATTTATTATTATATCTCCAACATAATTTCCAGGATATAAATGAAGTATTCCTCCTGGACCTAGATGCTCTAAAGCATCTTGGATGTTATTAAAATGATCATAATTCCATCCAGGTGTAGCGTAATAATAATCATCGTCTACCCATATTTCATCTACACAACCACAAGCATCACCAACACCATCACCATCAGTATCTGCTTGATCTGGATTATAGACATCTGGACAATTATCACAAACATCACCAACACCATCACCATCACTATCTAACTGATCCGGATTATAAACAAAAGGACAATTATCACAAACATCACCAACACCATCACCATCACTATCTAACTGATCCGGATTATAAACAAAAGGACAATTATCACAAACATCACCAACACCATCACCA
>JBFEOQ010000103.1:0-2235 GCA_041550515.1 Thermoplasmatota archaeon
AAAAATATTATTATTAATATAATATGTATAATATAATTTAGTAGTATATATTTAATTTTTCGAGATATTTATAAACAAACATTTGTTTTCAAATAATAATATAAAGGAGAGATGTTTATGAAAAATAAAAAGACAAATTCAGGTTTTAAAGTATTTGGAATATTAGGTATAATATTTAGTATTATTTCATTAATAACTCCATGGAGTAGCTCAGCTTTTACTTTTGGTCTATTTAAAGATGATTATTCAGCACCATATTATATTGATTTTTTCACTAATCAAAATATCCATGATTCTAGTTATTTTAATCAAGCAGTTTTTTTTGGTATTGCTATGATCATTATTTTTATTTTGACAATTTTTGCTTTGGTATATGGTATATTATCTATCCGGAAAGTTGAAGAAGAAGTACCTAGTACATTTCTTCTAATATGTGTATTTTTTGTTATTAATATTATATTATATATTGCAGCAGTCTCATTTTGGTATGATAATTCTGATTTTATTGGCTCAGCTTATAGTTATGGTTTTATTACCGCTTTATTAAGTTCAATAATATTTTTTATATTATTCATTATTAAATCTATTTCTTATAAAGAAGGAATACCATTAGAAAAAACTGGTTCAAAAAATGACGCTTTAAATATTTTAAAATCTAGATATGTAAAGGGAGATATTACAAAAAAACAATTCGAAAAAATGAAAAAAGAAATACAAGATTAATAAAAAAATAATAAATTATTTTCTCACTTTTTTCTTTTTATAATGATTTAGTATTTTGTTAATTTAATACCAATAATTATTTTATTTGTAACAAAAGTTTTATAAAATATTTATAATAGTAAAATTTAAGTATATTAATTTGGTTAATATTTTGTTTTTGGGAGGAATAAAAATATATGAAAAAGAAAAATATTTATTTAGTGGTTTTGATGCTGTTGATTGTAACTGCTGTTTTACCTTTATCAAATGGTTTGAAATCTACAACAATTTTAAACCTTGGAGAAGTTATAGATCAACACTCAGAATGGAGTGATGATTGCATGTTTATTTCAGGAGATGAATGGCAAGAATTTGTTCCAACAATGATAACACATACCCGTATTGAAGTAAAAATTGTACAATGGTTTAGTGGTTCACCTGATCTCATGTTAACTGTAGAAAAACCTTTAGGAACAGTTTTAACATCTAAAGATATATCTGCAAGTTTAATTCCATCGGGTACATGTGATTGGGTTTCATTTGATATTCTTGATATAAATCTAGTACCAGGTGTTAATTATTTTATAAAACTTACTGCTCCTCTTGGAAGTGAATATGGTTGGGGTTTTTCAGCAAATGGTCTTTATCCAAATGGAACATCTAGTATTTGGCCTGCTGATTGGTGCTTTAGAACATTTTGTTTAGAAAATAATCCCCCTAATAATCCTACAGCTTCATATAACAGAGTCAATGATGAGCTTGTTATTACAGCAACAGACCCTGATGGTGATAAAGTGCGATATGGTATATCTTGGGACAATGATAATATTGTTGATCAATGGACTAACTTAGTTCTTAGCGGTACACAACAAAACATAGGTTGTAATGGAAGAACAGGAACAGTAAAAGTTATTGCTGAAGATGAATTTGGAGAGCAAAGTAATTGGATTTCAGTAACATCAAAAACCAAACTACATTATTTATCATTCTTTGAAGGATTATTTCAGCGTTTTCCAATTTTTGAGAAAATACTAAACCAAATAATATAAAATCAAATCCCTAATTTCATTTTTTTATCCCCTTTCGTATATATGAAAATACTTTTAATGAAAGATTTGAGAAACTAGAGAAAGACAATTAGGTTCAAATCTCTATATGCAACATATGTCACAAAATATTACTTTGGATTATTTACTTATAATATTGTTTTAACAATTAGTTAATATTGACAGAACTTTTATTTCATATAATTTTTAATGAAAGTATTTATAAAAATGAATAATTCTTATATATGGGAATTCTGTTTCAAGGATGTAAGGATAGGAGTCTAGTTTTTTAGGGAGGTAAGGAATAGAAAATAGATAGGAATTTTATTCTCAATTTCTTACGAGATACTAGACTCCTATTTTACCATTATATTTCTTATATTAAAATATTTTTTCCAATAACTTGATATTCTTCTGCTTATATATATTTCAATTTATTCATTTTGTCAATTATATTAAACATTACATAGTGTAATGTTACAAATTG
>JBFEOQ010000104.1:0-2194 GCA_041550515.1 Thermoplasmatota archaeon
AATTTGTAATTTCTGTATCATTGTTATAGTTATCATTTAGATTATTTTCAATATATAAACAAATCTCAACGGTCGGCCATTCACGAGCGTGATGAAGACCTATAAATAAAACACCGGGTTCATCTTCATCAATCCCAGGATTGTCAGTAATTTCTAAACACCAGATGTTTCTACCTTCATATGATTCTCCAATAGAATATAAACTTGTAATATTTGGATGATCATTTGCAATAGTTTGTAGTATTTGTTCTATCTCTGAAAAAGTATGATATTCTCCTCTAACATCATTACATAATTTATCAATATCTTCAATTATTATACTATATTCAATTGAATTTTCAGATAATTTGTTGATTTCACTAGAATTTATAGATATTTCCATCCATTCATTTAACCTATATTCAATTATTTCAAAATTTTTTGATACAAAATTAAAATTATAATCATTATAAGGGATTCTAACAAGCATTAATTTATCTTGATTATAATTTTTTAATGTAATAATTTTTAAAGATGTTAAAGATTTTGTTGATAAATTTGTAGCTGTTACAGAACAGCAAACGCTGATTATTATTAAACATAAAATTATCCCAGTAATCCTTTTATTTTTCATAATATTAATACAAAAAATATTCGTTTTGAACGTTATTATCGATTTTTTTATATGATTATTAACCGAATATTTTTTGTTTTTTTTTCACCCCCATATATTTAATTGTTTTATAGGTTAAATTTTTTAGATAAAGATCTAGAATTATTTATTTATCCTTCTCCATGCCAAATACTTTCCTGATCAACTTCAACAAATAAACCCATTCCACAGCTTACAGTAAAATCAAAAGCTGGAAAACCAGGTAAATAAAGCCAATAAGATTGTTCAATTGGATTCCATTTAACTACAGATAAACATCCAGATATATTCTCAGCAATAGAGCTTGCATATGTATCATCCTGTTTAAACCATCCGATAAGATTCCAACCTATCTTAAGAGGAATATTAACATCCATGACAGGATAACCAACCAATGTTAAAGTCTCAGTACCACTAATCTCAACGAAATAACCACATCCTGGAACCAATGGAAAATCAAAAGCAGGATAACCAGGTAGATAAATCCAATATGATTGTTCCACAGGATCCCATTTTACAACAGATAGACAACCAGAGACATTATTAACGAGATCACTTGCATACCAGCTATTATTTACAGGAGTGTTAATAAGATTCCAACCAGAAAAAAATGGAATATCAACATTAATTAAACCAACATAAATAATTCTAAAAATAGTATCTTCTAAACCATAATCATTTGTCACTGTAAGATTAATCTGATAACTACCATTAAAGCTATAAATATGGGTGGGATTTTGCACCAAAGAAATAATACCATCTCCAAAATCCCAATACCAAGAAGAAATACTACTATTAGATGTATCAAAAGATTCATCAGTAAACTGAACTAGTTCATCTTTAAGAGGATTTATAGGTAAATATGAAAAAGCGGCATTAGGACCAAAATTATTAACATATATATCTATAATTTTTATATCAAAATCACCATCATCATCAGTTACTAAAAGAGAAACAGAATACATACCCTTCTCTTGATAACTATGAGATGAATTCTGAATAATAGACGTGTTTCCATCACCAAAATCCCAATACCATGATACAATAAATCCATCTGAATCAGTAGAGATATCAGTAAATTGAATTAAATCATTAGTAGTTGGATATATAGGAGAATAAGTAAAATTTGCTATAGGTAATTCATTTGAACTGTTTACATTAAGTGCCTTGATTGCATCAAGATCAAATCCAGGATAGTCTTTTGTATTCATTGTTACTCCATCATCTTCAATTTTAACAAAACGAGCAGTTGTCAATCCTACAATTGCAAGATCAAATGATGAAGTTCCAAATCCTGATCCGATAATATTCCATGGTCCATTCCAATTATCTGATGCAGAAACAATATATCCTTCCGTATTGTTATCTGCTTCATATATAATGAAATCATCACCAATTCCATCAAATATCTCTGAATTATTACCCATATCTATTACAATCATACCACCATCCCCCAGAGAAGCAGAAATATTATCAGGTGGACCCAATGCAGATATTCCTTCAGATGGATTCGATGTATAACTAAAATATTCACACATGGTTACCTGATATCCATAATAATCA
>JBFEOQ010000105.1:0-1811 GCA_041550515.1 Thermoplasmatota archaeon
AAAAATATTTATATAATATAAATATGTTATTGTTATTGTATTAACAGGGTCTAGTATGAGTAGAAAAATAAAAATTTTTTAGGTACTAGCATCCCATCCTTACCAAGACCTCCCTTATACTAGACCTATTACTTATTTATATGTTATGAACTATCAAGTAGAGTAAATAAACTAACAAATTTGAATTAAATTTTTAATGATGTTGTTATTTTATAGAATTTATTGATGTAAAAATTATAAAATGAACAATTATCCTATTATTTATATCCACCGATTTTAAGACTTGGATCACCAAACAATACATGGGTTTCTACAATTTTACAATCATATCTATTAGTATCAGTCGGGAAATTATTTACATAATCAGTTATGGTTTGGGAGTAAGTTTGACCAAGAACATCAATATTTTCAATATTATACAATTTGAAAAAATGTGTTTCAAACCAACCATCCATTCCTTCAATACAATCTGGTATTAAGTTGGTATTATAATCACCAATATTAACACCTCCATATCCAACACTTCCAATTGATGCAATAGCTCCACCGGGTACCTTTACAAATAGCCAACTCCAACATTCCAATACAAATTTACGCAAATAGTAACCACCAATATGATTTTCGTTATAAATAAAATATTTTAAACCTTCAGATAGGATTCCTTTAATAAAATTAAGAGGCGTCACATCAAACTCACTATTATGACAACCACCCACCATAAGAATTGGATATTTATCTATATTTGTTAAGCTTGGCATATTTTTATTTTTAAAATTTCCAGTCCAATTACTATAATCTCCATTTAAATGTGTAGCCCAACTACTTGGACTACCATGACCAACAAAATATAGAAAGCCTGAACCTTTATTTATTTCTGAAATTATAGTCTCTGTTTCTAAATTTCCAAGAGTAGACCAAATTTTCACAGATTTAAAATCAGACATATACTCCATTGCTTTTTTATTTGCTTCTTCTCCTTCATTATAATCTGTTCCACCTTCCCAACTTTTATCAAACGTATCACCACCTACAAGAATTATTTTATTAAACCATGAAGAATCAGTACCATCATTTTCGTAACTTATTATTTTTTCAACCATTGTTTTAACTTCACTTTTAAACATACATGCTAATCTACCTAAATGTACATCTGGTACTAAATCAACGAAATCTTTATCGGTATTCATATCAGGATAAGGCCATTCGCCAAATATTCCATCATTATCAGTATCCCAACTAGAAAAGTCACCAAGACTATCATATATATCAGCATAATATAGATCTGTAGCAAAATAGAGTTCTTCATAAAGACCACCTGCATCTGTTTCAAGATTAGTAAATCGACAAGGTACTTGCTTAAAATTACCAACAAGCATTACATATGTAATATTCCAATTTTCGATAGCATCTTTTAAAAAATATTTTATTTCCTCAGGGTGATCTCTACCTTTCACAGGGAAATATTTACTCTCGTAAATATCATTTATTGGGACTAATATTGTTTTTATATTATATTTATTCTTATGATCTACCAAAGATTGCAAAAGAGATGCATATTGATCGTGACAAATTATTACCATATCATATTGATCTAAAGATATCTGTAAATTATTAGGTTTTTCAACTGTTATTTCTAGATTTATCGAATTTACTGATAAAATTGTTTTTTTTACAGGATTATATCTTACAGGATTAAATTGAATTGAGAAAAATGTTGAACGCTGATTAAATTTATTTAATCCAGCGCTAGTACGAATGTTATACCAGTTATCTGGAAAAAATTCATCTTTTTGATATATTGATGAGGATTT
>JBFEOQ010000106.1:0-1630 GCA_041550515.1 Thermoplasmatota archaeon
AAAATATGCTAGATATGAATCTAATATTCTATATTAACAAAAATTTACTAGGTAGGATCTTTATAACAAATTGTGTCTCAGTGAAATTAATATATCAGTTTTGATTATTAAAAATATACCCGAGGAGAACATATTGCAAAATAAAATTATTTTAATCACAGGTGCAACATCAGGTATTGGAAAAGAAACTGCTCTAGGTCTTGCTAAGATGGGTGCAACAGTTGTTTTTACAACTAGAGATGCTCTAAAGGGTGAAAAAACCAAGGAAGAACTAATTTTAACTTCGAACAATAATAATATACATATGTTAAAATGTGATTTAGCATCATTTGAGTCGATTAGGAATTGTTGCCAAGAATTAAAATTAAAATATGATAAATTACATGTATTAATTAACAACGCTGCTGTATGGGATTTTAAAAGAAGAGAATCAAAAGATGGAATTGAAAACATTTTTGCAACTAATTATCTTGCACCATTTCTCATGACAAATCTTTTACTTGATGTATTAAAAAAAAGTAGTCCATCCCGTATTATTAATGTGACATCTGGAATGCATTACGGGACAATTAATTTTAAGGATATTGAATTCAAACAGAATTTTTCTGGTGCCAAAGCCTATAGACAATCTAAACTGGGATTGATTTTGTTTACAAGACTTTTAGCAATAAAATTGAAGGGAACTGATGTAACTGTTAATGTTGTTCATCCAGGGATGAATAAAACCGACCTTGGACGAGATGCGGGTGGTTTTTCTCGAATGATTTTTAAAATGATGGGAGGAGATCCAAGAATTGGTGCTGAAACCTCAATTTATCTAGCAAGCTCAAGAGATGTAGAAAATATTACAGGAGAATATTGGGCAAAAAAAGATATTAAAAAATCATCAAAAGAATCCTATAACATGGATTTAGCAAAAAAATTATGGGATGTTAGTGAAAAATATTTGAAAAAATGATCTATTATCATTTTGTCTAAATTCAATAGAGTTAAATTATATTATATTTCAAATCAGACAGAATTCCATTATCTAAATCATTGTATGCTTTCTCTCCAAATATATAGATATAATACTCATCAAGTCCTTTCAGATGATACTCAAACCAGGCGGTAAAGTACTTCTTTGAGACTAGACGTTGTTCTGAAAATTTAATACCTTTTGGTTTATCTAATCCAAGTTTTTCAGCTATTCTGGCGTAAAATTCGTCAACAAAGCCGATATGATTACCTCCTGTTATTGATAAGTATTCCTTAATAATTGTATCTGGTATAAGATCAGTGTAAAATGGTATGACATTATTGGGAGGTACCATGCCATCATTATTACCTACTTGCAGTTGCGTTGGCACTGTGATATTCTGTGCTGCATTTTTAGCATCATCTGAGCCAGCTGGTGCTAGGGCTACAGCGGCATCAATCTCTGAATAAGGAGCTCCTGTTGCTTCTATGCATCCTCCGCCCCCCATAGAAAGACCGATTCCACCAAAGGTTTCAACATCAACCATATCCTTTATCGGAGAAAACCATATGCTATTCTGAGATTTCAGCTTTTCAAGACCTCCCTGAAAACCATATGCCCACTGTGTGGTATCACCAGATATTTTATTTGGAGGTGTAAAACATATTGTCA
>JBFEOQ010000107.1:0-1613 GCA_041550515.1 Thermoplasmatota archaeon
GAAAGGATGGAGTTGGACAGGAACTAATAAAAATAATTTTCTTACCATACTAGACCCTATACTATATTATTATATTCATCTTTATATAAATATATTTCGATTTATTTTAAGTTTTTAATAAAATTATCAAATATTAAAAAACTTTGGATAGAAAAAATTGATAAATAATATTATTTCATATTGATTTTCTAAAAGAAAAAATATTTTGAACTAGTCTCTGTAACATTATTGCAAATTTTTCATTAAATTGTGAAATAATTCCAATTATTTTAACTAAAATTGTTCTATTTTCTAGTTTATCATAATATGTTGATTCATTATTTTTATGAGTTTCATTATTAGATATATTTGTATTATTAGTATCTAGAATATTTTCTGCGTAATCATTGTAATATGAGATATTTGATATTATATCTGTTATTTTTTGATAAGTTGGATTTCCTTCTAATTTTTCATATATTCTTTGTTTGTAATCTAATAGTGAGGCATTAGTTATTGTTGTAAAAAGTAATATTATTAGTAAAATTGATATTAAATATGGATATTTTTCTTTCATTATAATCACGTTAGAATATCTCTTATTTTTATCTTAATTATATAAAAATTTATTGTGTAAAAATAGCAAAATGTGATTAATTATCTTTTTTTAAGATGCTGTGCTACTGATGGAATATATTGTTTATCTCAAAAAATAGTAATAATACAAACTTATTTTTAAAAATAAATAAAAAAATGGAGAAGGTTCTCCACGATTTTAGTGTTCTTATTTTATAGTTTTAATGTGGTTTTTTTGTAATTTTAGTCTGGACAATGTTCCCAATAGCTATTCCCATTATTGAATTCATCAAGAAGATATGCTAAACTTATTGCTTCTGCTCGATCTTCATCTTCTTCTTTTGGAATATTATCAGTATATGCGTTGAATAAGATTTCAGCGTCGTCCATTATTGTGACAATCGCACTTGGTAGAGATGGGTTTTCATCATATAGTCCATTTAGTTCTGCTGCTATATATTGGTGGGCTAATATTAGATAAGCGTTACCACCTTTAGGTGCCGTATTTAGTATTTCGTAATATGTCTTTCCTGAGTTGAAGAAAGGAGTATCTGCTCCATTAGGAAGTTCAGCCCATGTATCATCATATGGTGCTGGACCATATTCTGAATGAGTTTTCCAATATCCCTGAGTATGCGTACAACCTGGTGGAACATGTGTGTTTATTATTTCAACTTGTGCGCATGTACAACTTCCTGGTAGTACCTCTACAAGATTTGTCATATTGGTTACGTCCCAATCTGATCCTGGGTCTGTTTCGTTTACCCAGTACATGCCGGGTAGTAGGTTGTTAAATGTGTGTGTTCCTCCTGCGGTGAAGGTGTGGCATAGTTTAGTTGGGTATGGGTATGATGGTCCTTGTATACATACTTCAAATGAAACTGGTCCAGGTTCCACTTCACCCCACTCTATGACTTTTGTGACTGTTATGCATCCGGGTTTGAATGTGTTTATTATTTCTACTTCTGCGCATGTTGTTCCGGGGTTTACTTGTATTTGTGTTGATCCGTTGGTTACTGCCCAGTTGTCTCCTGGGTCTGTTTCGTTTACCCAGTACA